>CAYJDL010000136.1:0-1295 GCA_964368885.1 uncultured Desulfovibrionaceae bacterium
TTACGTCCACAAGCGATGTGGCAAAAGCTATATCGGCTATTCAACATAGTACTGAAGAAAATGTTCGACAAGTGGATATTGCGGTAAATGGCATTGAAGATGCTACAGCTTTAGCAAATGAAAGTGGTGTGGCATTAAAGGATATTTTAGAAATGGCCGAAATGAGTGCTACTGGGGTGCGCAATATTGCAACAGCTAGTGAAGAGCAGGCAGCTACAATGGATGAAATGACAAGCTCTATGGAGACCATTAATAATATTGCATCTGAAACTCGAGCTGCAATGGATGAAGCTGCTCAAGCTGTAGTAGCTCTATCGTCACAAGCGCAGGAACTCGCTAAAATTGTTGAGAACCTAAAAAGAGGTTAGTTCGAAAAAAATTAGGTAACGCTGATTTATTATTTTATTTGAGGGAAACTGTTTGCGAGAAAATAGTTTCCCTCTTGATTTTGTTGTTTGTTGCAAATGACTTAACTGTTTTTGGTGAAACCAAACGCACATCATATTCTAATTTTGCAAGCTCATGCACTAGAAAATTTGTCTTGGCAATGTCCATACCTATGTAGTAAGCTTTCTTTATGCCTTGCTCTTTATTTTAAATATTTTTAATGTACAAACACCTTGGCACATTGATGCCGATTAGCTGGGTGTGCGTTGGGGCGGGGCTATCTCGTCTCCACGGCTGTTAAAATAAATTAAATTACTGGATTGCTTCGCTATGCTAGTAATTGTTATGGTTTTAAAATAATTTAAAGGAGAATAGGATGTTAAAAAGATTACCCTCGCTTATAATTGTTTTTACACTGTTTTATTCAGTATTTGCCTTAAGCACTCAAACTTTAGCTAAGGAAAAAGTTTTGCTTGATGCCGATATGGTGGAAGCTTTTGATGATGGTGTTGCTATGCTTATGTTGGCAAATTCGCCTCACATTGAGCTTGTGGGTGTTACAACTGTTACCGGAAATTCATGGGCTAATGCAGGGGCTGCTTATACCTTGTATCAATTAGATATTGCAGGTAAAGGTAATATTCCTGTTGCCATAGGATCGCAATTTCCATTTCGTGCTGATCGCCATAAAAATATATTACCTGAAAGACAAATGTTTGGTATTGGTGTTGATATTTGGGCAGGTTCTTTTGGTCATAAGGCTCCGGATGATTGGAAAAGTTATTTTGAAGAAAAATATAACTATCAACCGACAACTTTTCCTGTTGCTGAACATGGTGTTGATTTTATAATTAACACTGTGCGAAAAAACCCCAATGAAATTACAATAGCAGTTATTGGTCCATGTA
>CAYJDL010000136.1:1305-6117 GCA_964368885.1 uncultured Desulfovibrionaceae bacterium
ATTCGTAAAGCTCCTGATATTATACCACTTATTAAAAGAGTTATCTATATGGGGGGAGCATTTTACACCCCCGGAAATGTAACGCCAGCAGCAGAATTTAATTGGTGGCTTGACCCTGAAGCTGCTAAAATGACGATAAGGGCACCCTTTAAGGAGCAAATTGTTGTTGGTCTTGATGTAGCGGAAAAAATTGTATTCGCAAGGGATAATTATGATAGATTTTTGAATACATTAAATAATAACGCCTTAGCAAAGCTTTTGAAACGTAGCCACGTTGGAGTTAGTTTTTCAAAGCAAGTAGATTTTACTCACTTTGTATGGGATGTTATTGTATCCGCAATTTTAATTGAACCTGAGATAATTATTAAAGAAGTGACCAAGTTTGTAGATGTGAATGATCAATTTGGTCTTTCATATGGCCAATCTCTTCCTTTTCCTTTAAATGGCCCAGAAGGTGCACAATCAGTGCGAATCATTTTAGAAATTGATTCACATCGTTTTTGGAACATGGTAAACAGCAAACACTACTGGGAAAGCATTAGAAAATAAACTTATAACTTTGTCCAAATGTTTTTTTTGATGAAAGAGTCTTTTAATCGACATAAATTTCTCATTATTGTATTTTTGTCATAAGATTTGAATTTTATATTATTTATAAATATCTTGACAAAGAAAATTAGTTTTGTATATTGAGAAAGATTCCCAATAAGGGAGTTGAAACGCTTTACAAAATAAAACTGGAGAAATTTTATGACTGAAAGATTTGACGTTTTTAAGTGTGATAGTTGCGGTACAGTTATTGAAGTTATGCATGGCAGTGACTCTTCCTTGGTTTGCTGTGGTCAACCAATGACCGTAATGAATGATGAAAACAAAAGCGGTGCCCCAGAAACTCATATTCCGGTGGTAGAAAAAACCGAAACCGGCTTTAAAATTTCTGTAGGTTCTAAATTGCATGGCAATACTCCAACCCACACTCTTTACTGGATAGAAGTTATTGCAGGAAAGAAACAAATGCTATTCCATATTGAGCCTGGTGACGAGTCCGTAGTTGAGGTTAACTGTCCTTCATGTAATCTTGAAGATATTAAAGTACGTTCCTACTGTGATTTACATGGTCTTTGGACTGCTTAAATTTTTAAGGAAACGCTGATTTATTCTTCTTTGTAGGGAAACTTTTGATGTCTGAAAAAGTTTCCCTAACCACTCAAGCTTACATCCTTTCAAAACGCTTTAAGATTATAAGATAAAAAAATCTTTAAAAATAATTATTTAGCGTTAATCAAAAAAAATCTTGCCATTGTCAAAAATATTTGATAAAAATCCGCTCTTGAAACGAAGCACACATGAACAGCCGCCTTGGGGTCCCTTAAGGTTTTACATTGGGTAAAATCTTTATATTTTAAATAATATAAATAGGGTGTAAGGCGAGGGTTGATGTGGAAGTCGCAAAACCCTTTGGAGGAAATTATGGCTTATGTCAGCATGAAGCAAATGCTGGAAACTGGTGTACACTTTGGTCACCAGACCCGTCGTTGGAATCCTAAAATGCGTCCATACATTTTTGGCGCACGTAACGGTGTACATATCATTGATTTGCAACAAACTATTAAGCTTTTTCGTACAGCTTACGACAAAGTTGTTGATGTTGTTGCCGCTGGTGGAAAGGTTCTTTTCATCGGTACCAAACGCCAAGCTCAAGAAGCTGTTGCTTCTGAAGCCAATCGTTCCGGTCAGTATCATGTAACTTATCGTTGGATGGGTGGTACTTTAACAAACTTTGCCACTATTCAAAAAAGTGTTGAACGCCTTAAAAAGCTTGAAACAATGTTTGCTGATGGTTCTATTAACCGTTATCAAAAGAAAGAAATTTTGCAATTACAACGCGAATTGGACAAGTTAAACCTTACCCTTGGTGGTATTAAGGATATGGAACGCTTGCCACAAATCGCTTTTATTATAGATCCGCATCGTGAGGATATTGCTGTAAAAGAGTGCCGCAAATTAGGTATTCCCATTGTAGCTGTTACCGATACAAACTGCGACCCTGATGTAATAGATTATATTATTCCGGGTAATGATGATGCTATTCGAGCTATTAAGCTTTTTGTGACCGCTTTTGCCGAAGCTTGCCAAGATGGCGATGCAATGAATAAAGATGGCAGAAATGCTGAAGCTGAACTTTTAAAAGCTGCTGAAAAGCTTGATATACCTAAAGAAAGTGTTCCGACTGATTCTGATGGAGAGGAAGCCACGGAGCAAGGAGAATAAAATGGCCACAATTAGTGCTCAAATGGTCAAAGAACTGCGTGACAAAACTGGCGCAGGTATGATGGATTGCAAAAAAGCTTTGCAAGAAAATGATGGAGATATGGATAAGTCCTTGGACTGGTTGCGCCAAAAAGGTATTGCTAAAGCTGCTAAAAAAGTTGGTCGTGCTACATCTGAAGGTCTTGTTACCGTTGCAAGTAACGAAAATATTGTTGCTATGGCGTCAGTGTGCTGTGAAACAGATTTTGTTGCCAGAGGTGAGCAATTTATAGCCTTTGCTAATTCTGTTTCAGCTTTAGTGCTTGACAAAAAGCCCAGCGATGTTCCTGCTCTTGAAGGTCTTCTTGGCGATGAATTGCAAAATCAAATTGCCATCATTGGCGAAAACATGACCCTAAGCAAGTTTGCTCTTTATGAAAGCCCTGAAAGCAATGCTGTTGGTGTATATATTCATGCCAACAATAAATTAGGTGTTATGGTTGAATTAGCTTGTGGTTCTGCTGACAATGCCAAGAGCGAAGTTGCTACTGTGTTAGCTAAAAACGTAGCTATGCAAATTGCAGCTGCCAGTCCTTTGGCTATTGATCCTTCTGCCCTTGATGGTGCGACTATTGAGCGTGAACGTGAAGTTTATCGTCAAAAGGCTTTAGAAGAAGGAAAACCAGCCAATATTGTTGAGAAAATTGTCGAAGGCGCAGTAAAAAAATACTACAAAGAAGTATGTTTGCTAGAGCAAGCTTATATTCGTGATGACAAAAAGACTATTGGCGATATTTTGCGTGAGGCTTCTAAGGAATTAGGTGCTGAAATTAGTGTGGTACGCTTTGATCGCATTCAATTAGGCGCAGAATAATAAAGATAATTACATATAATTGAAGGGGAAGCTTGCAATAAAAAATCTCCTTCCAAGAGGGTCCTGAACAATTATTTAATAAATATTGTCAAGGACCCTTGTTTTTACTTAATCCCCTTAGCATTATTTATCGTGCAAAAGACCTCATATAAGGTTTTGTTATGAAAGAAAAGAACCTTTTTCCCTTTAATGAGTTATTGGAAAAGTCACCCCTTGAAAATGTGGTGCAAAAATTATGTGAACCGCAATCTTTACAAGCTGTTTGGCATAAACCTGCACATAATGCACCCATGCCATGCATAGAAACTTTATCTGAAATTATTCAACGTTTGCAGGCAGCCATTTTTCCGGGATTTTTTGGAACATCACAAGTACGCCTTGAATCCTTGCGTTATCACTTAGCGGCCAATTTAGATAGCATATATCATTTACTGGCAGGTCAAATTAGAAGCGGAGCTTGCTTTGCTTGTTCAGACAATGCTGAGCAATGCACTTTTTGTAAAGAAGATGCTAAGAATGCCGCTATGAACTTTATGCAACAATTACCGGAAATACGCCGTGCCTTAGCATCAGATGCAGTAGCGGCATACGAAGGTGATCCTGCCGCAAGTAGTGCAGGAGAAGCCATTTTCTGTTATCCCTCACTCTTAGCCATGACTCATCATCGTATTGCCCATGAGCTTTTCAAATTACAAGTACCTGTAGTGCCAAGAATAATTTCAGAAATGGCGCACTCTCGAACAGGTATTGATATACATCCCGGAGCTACAATTGGAGATAATTTCTTCATTGACCATGGTACAGGAGTTGTTATTGGAGCAACATGCATAATTGGTAAAAATTGCCGAATATATCAAGGTGTTACTCTAGGTGCGCTCTCATTTCCTAAGGACGATGGCGGCACACTTATTAAGGGTATACCACGCCATCCTATTTTAGAAGACGAGGTCATAGTTTATGCAGGTGCTACTATCTTAGGTCGGGTTACTATAGGCTCGGGAGCCATTATTGGCGGTAATGTATGGGTTACCAACGACGTTGCACCAAAGGCAAGAGTAGTACAAGAACATGCTTTACGTTATGGCGAAAAAAAAGGGTAAAAATAAATGTTTAAATCATGTTCAGTTTTTCTGTTGCTGCTTATAATTGGCTTTTTACATGTCTCGTGCGCAAAGGAATTGGACATACAAGCTAAGAGTGAAATAAGAATTGGCGGAGGAGCTAGCAGCCCTCCAAGATAGTTGTAGGTAAGGAAATGCTTATTTATTTGAGCTAGTCGCGACTTCATCGTACAATTATCCTTGAAAAAAAAGGGAAACTTCGTTTTGATGGAAATACAAACAAACACCATCAAGATGGCACAGTGCCAAAGGAGTTTCCCTGTGCAAAGTTTTAATCAAAATGTCATAAAACACAAGACCGGACTTCTTAATTTAGCCGCCGAGCTTGGAAATATTTCAAAAGTCTGTAAAATCATGGGCTATTCAAGAGACACTTTTTATCGTTATCAAGCAGCAAAAGAGACTGGAGGAGTGGAGGCACTTTTCGATGCCAATAGAAGAAAACCCAATCTCAAAAATCGGGTGGAAGAAGCAATTGAGCAGGCAGTCGTACAATTTGCTACTGATTTTCCTGTTTCGCCAAATCTTTTTGACGAGACAAAGGAAGGACGTAAAGGAGGACGTAAT
>CAYJDL010000137.1:0-6060 GCA_964368885.1 uncultured Desulfovibrionaceae bacterium
ACAACATGTTCCCATTCCAATTTATTCATGCGATTTTTATGTTTTGAGGTTGAAAATCCCTTGGGTAAATGAATTTTCCCATCTCTGTCAAACCATCCCTTGCAGTACAAAGTTAATCTGTCATTAGGTGAACCATAAATATACTCATTAAGAAGTAATTTTGCTTGAAAATAACTTGAAATTTGAGAATTCCCCTCTGCTAAATTATACGAGAAGAGTAAACACAAGATTATGAAAATTGCCTGTGATATACGCATGTGCGTATATTAAGAAAAACAATACATATACGCAAGAGCGTACACGCAACGGCGTACAAAAAAGTAGAGTCACCGTAGAGGTGATGTATGAAAATCAAGGATGCAATTATAACAAGGTTTCAAAGTATTTGTAAAGAAAGAGCTATTAAGTATAATGAACTTGCTAATCTTGCAGGGGTCACACCGTCAACGGTATATTCCATGATGAACGTAAACCGTAAAGATTTATCGGTACTTACTGTCAAAAAGCTATGTGACGGTCTTGGAATCAGTATAACAGAATTTTTTAATGACAGTATTTTTGAAGACTTAGAGCAAGAAATCCAGTAAAACTGAATAAAAAAGGATGCGTAACAATCTCAAGTTAGCATAGTCCAATCTAGCATTGACAAAAACAAGCTACGTCCAATAGTATCTTAAAAAATATATCTACAAATATATTTTAAAATTCTAAAGTCAATGAGGCAATAATGGACAAGCTTAAACTCAATATTTTCCAGAAAGGTTTTACATCTAAAGCATTTGTTTTATGCGTATATTTTTTACTTTTTGTTCTTGCGGCATATATCATTGATATAATAGACCAAAGCATCTTCCTAAACACATTACAACTAGCTGTAGATAAAGAAATTATATCCAAAGAAATATTCCTTAAATTAAAAATTTACATCAACACACGCAACAGTCTTGTGGTTTTGCCTATGTTTTTTGTAGGGGCAATATGTACACTCGTGGGATGGTTTTTCATGCGCTGGGTAGCTTCGTACAACATTGCGTGGTCGGTAACTCTGCCGGAAGCCATGGAATTTCGTCCTGCTATGAAAAAGTTAGGTATATTGTCGCTTTCTGAAGAAATATCCTTTATTACTAAGCATAAAATTCAAATTTTCATTGCTAAAACGCCTTTTTTAATGGAAGAAGCTCGGAACATTCGTGCTCGACTTTATCCCTTTTCCAGTAATGATATTCTTGTGGTGCAAAGTGTTTTTGAAAAAGCCATTGGAGCACGCAAGCTTTGCATTACCAAAGAAGCTTATAGCTATTTACTTGAAAAATCAGAGAAAATAACTTCATTGCAGGCATCGAGTTCTCTTATGGAAAAAGACAAGGAAATTGAGGTTTGTAACACAAGAATTACAACTCTTTCTAAAGAAATAGAAGAGCTTAAAGGCGAAAATACGCTTTTGCAAGCTGAAAATACGAATTTCAAAAATAAACAAAAAACGGAAGTAGGCAGGGAAAAAGTTGAAATCAATCGAGCACGCCGTCAGCGTATACAATGGATTGCTATAAATACCTTACTGGATAGGATAATTGAAGAATCTCCAGCAAATAAAATTTACACCGAACAAGAGTTTAAAGACTTACTTGATAAAGAATGGCAAGACAGCCAGCATTTGCAAGATGAAATGGAAAAACTGTGTAAAAAAAGAGAATTGAAGTTTTCTCAAACCATGCTCAATGCCGCCAAAGGCTGCTTGGCTGATGCCGGGCGATGTTGGATTTGTTGCACCGGATGCACCGATTAACGAACGTATTGAATCAATAAAATTTTTGCTTGAACAATCTGCCATTGCAAATGGTTTACCGGCTTCAGTTGTCACAAGCCAAGCAAGGGAAATGTCCGGCGTGGCCTTAACCGTGGAAAATGCGGAATTAAGCGAATCAAGGCGAGACCAGATTGCTATTTTTGCCAAAGCCGAGCAAGAACTTTTTAATTTATTCCGAATAGTTTGGAATGCTCACAAGTTAAGATTGAAAAAGTTGACGTACTCACCACAGAATTTTTTGAGGGCGGCAATACCTCCACAGCTCCAAGCGTGGACGCAATAATCCAACCCGTTTTAAAGTCGTCAGGTGCATGTTCTATTTTAGTACGCATGGGATAACCACAACCAATATATTTTTTAGGGCATGGCTTAGGCTATGCCTTTTTTTGTCACTTGTACAAACTTGTACAGGGAACTTGTACAAGGGAACTTTATATAAGTATTGATGGAAAAACTTGTACAGTACTTGTACAAAAAGTATTTTTTTAAAAAAAAGGCTTAGGTTTTTACGCCTAAGCCGTTGTTTTTATCTGGCTCCCCGGGACGGACTTGAACCGCCAACCTAGTGATTAACAGGCTTAAGGATTAACATGTAACTATATAATTTTATTAACAATAGTCAGCATTAAAATGTGCCAAATGTGCCTAAAAACGGCTTAAAATGTGCCTCAACATGTGTCCAAGGCACATAGACATACCCACGCTAAAACGTGGGTTTTTTATTTGCAAAAAGGAAATCATCCGCCATGATAACACGACAAGCAAGGCTTCCTATGGGCGAGCTTGACGAGCTCATAAAAGAAAGTATTGCTTTTATCCAAGAACATGAGCCGCCCGAGGGTTACTTTGTGGGCTTCAGTGGTGGCAAGGACAGTATTACAACTTTAGAGCTTACAAGAATGGCAGGTGTAAAATATCAAGCGTATTTCACGGATACAGGAATTGAGCACAAAGAAGTATATGCTTGCATAAAAAAACACTATCCTGAAGTTATTTGGCTAAAGCCTAAAATGACAATTTTTGAGGGTATACGCAAAAAAGCACCGCCTACAAGGATGATAAGATGGTGCTGTGACGTTATTAAAAAAAACCCGGCAAAACATATTCCTTTAAAACATCGTTTAATGGGTATTCGTGCGGAAGAAAGCATGAAAAGAGCATCAAGACCAAGGATTAGTAGCTTTTCGGGACAAACAACATACAAGCCTATTTTCTTTTGGGAAATGTGGGCAGTATGCGATTTTATACAAAAGTATAGCCTACCATATCCAAGCCTATACGACAAAGGATTTAAGCGTATAGGTTGCCAAGTATGCCCTTTTTTCTTGAAGCAATGCGACTTCACTAAAGGAGTTGGCAAAATATATAAAAACGCCTGTCGTGACTGGTACGAAAACTACAGAAGCGAAATACATAAAGAAAAATACAAAAACCAAACTTTTAAACAGTGGTGGCACTGGTATACAACATTTTGATTTAAGGAACTAAGAATGGATATTACACACAAATTCAAGCCATTTGATAAGGTCATAGTCTGCAAATGGGATAATTATTGGAAAGCAAGACATTTTGAAAAAATCGAGCATGATGTATATTTTTGCACCGATGGTGAAATATATAAACAATGCCTACCATACAGCGAAGAAACCGCCAAATTGATAGGCACAAGTGACACTCCCGAGCAAGATAATTCATGCTGATAGCTCTACATGATGCCGACAAAACACGTTTTGGGAACTTGGCATTAATGAAGATTTCCGCATGGCATAAAATCCAAGGCGACACAGTAGAATGGTACATGCCACTTAAAGCCCACACTTACGACAAAGTCTATTCATCTAAAATCTTTACTTTTACACAAAGTCAAGCATTAATTGGAAATGTTCAATATGGCGGTACAGGCTATAATCTAAATAGTAAATTACCTGATTACATTGAACATATCATGCCAGACTATTCGCTTTATGGGCATAATGTTTCTAGGGGTTTTTTAACTAGAGGCTGTATTCGTTCTTGTGGGTGGTGTGTAGTTCCCAAAAAAGAGGGTAAAATCTACGCTCATGCGGACATAGAGGAGTTTTTAGCGCATAAGCAAGTTGTACTTATGGACAATAATATTATTGCTCATGACCACGGAATCACACAGTTAGAAAAAATATCAAGATTAGGCGTTAAAATTGACATTAATCAAGGCGTTGATGCAAGGCTTATTGATGATGGTATTGCCAAGCTTTTCGGAAAAATAAAATGGCTTAACCCTGTTAGATTAGCCTGTGATACGATTTCACAAATGCCACACATAGAAAAAGCCGTGCATCTAATGCGACAAAACAATGTAACACCCAAAAGATATTTTTGTTATGTGTTAGTCAAGGACAGTGATGATGCTCTTGAACGTGTGGAATTTTTACGAAAATTAAATGTCAACCCTTTTGCACAACCTTATAGAGATTTTGAAAATGATACAGAACCCACACAAGAGCAAAAAGCATTTGCAAGGTGGGTCAACATGAAAGCTTGTTTTAAAACTTGCTCATGGTATGAATATAAATACAAATAATAAGGACATACGAATGATTATTCGGGATAGAAAATGCTTTATTTGCGGTACAGCTACGCCGTATTCATGTGAAGTCACAGAAGAACATGGCGGTAAAGCTGTTAATGATGGTGAAATGGGTGAGCCGCTTTGGTGGGAATTCCATACCTTGCCCATGTGTGAATCATGTCATGCAAAAGAAAATATAAAAGATCTCATAGACATGAAGTTTGAAAAATTGAGATCCTCAAAAAATGAGCCATAAAAAAATCAAACCCTCATCTTATCATACTTGAGGGCGTTTTTCTCTTCCTATTTACCAATCTATAAAATTATGCAATAACATCTTAAAGGACATTTATGAAAGCACTATTATTGACACTTTGCATATTGCTATTTTCAATCACTGTTAACGCTGAAACAATTCAAGTTCAGCGTATTGTTGATGGTGACACGCTCATTACTACCCAAGGCGAAAAAATTAGGCTTTACGGCATTGATGCACCTGAAATGCCAACAAAGTCCGGTAAAAAGTCCAAGGCATTTCTTAAAGAAATCTTACCTCCAAAGTCTCATGCTGTCATCATTAGAATAAATAAAGACCAATATAAAAGGACTTTAGCCATTCTTATTTTCAATGAGAATGTTATAAACCGTACACTTGTTAAACAAAAATACGCTAGAGTAATACCAAAATATTGCAAAATTCAAGCTTGTAAAGAGTGGAAACGCTCTAAATAAAGGGTAATTTTATGCAAAAAGACATGCATTATTATGCAACTTATGCCATGGCAAAAGCCGCAGGCATTGATGAAAACCATTGTGCAATCATTGCCTTTGCTTCTCAATTTGTTGATGATTCCCAAGGTTCAAAAAATGAGTCGCATCGTGACAAAGGTTTATTTTTTGGCATTACTACCGCTTATGCTTTATACAATGAAGAAGAACAAAGGCGAGTATGGATTCCTTTTCATTTCTTTCCGGGTGGCAAAGGTGAGACCTTACAAGAAAAGATTATTTGTGCTCGTGACAGTACCTTGGTTCAAAAGATGTTCATGAACCATATTAAGCAGCTAAATAAAAATTTTATCCTTGAATTAATAGGCATTGCGTCACATGTTTACATGGACACTTTTTCTCATTATAGTTTTTCCGGCATGGAGTCCCATTATAATGCTGTCGAGGATATTGAACAAAAAGAGAGCTTCAACTATTTATTTAATGAAATCAGAGGGAAAGTATTAGGCAATTTATCAGGTCAATTAGGTCACTCTGGAGCTGATGTACTTCCCGACCTTCCATATTTAGAGTGGGAAATGACCTTTAAGGATAATAGACCAAATAACGGTAAAGTAAGTATTCGCAATAATCCTAAGTATTTTCTTGAAGGCTGTAAAAGACTTTATGAGCATCTTTGTATTTTTGCTGATAGCTATTACGCTGAACTTCCGTCTAAACGCATTGATTTTAAAGACATTGAACAAGAAGTCATTCGCTTGATTTCAATTGATGATAAAGATGAAGAAAACCGCTGTCAAAATTGGCATAAATCTTTAGCCAAGGGCGCGCCTTCTTATGATGCTAAAGACTGGGAAGATGAAAAAGAAAAATACTTCTCAAAACTTGACACTTCATCTCAAAGCATAAATACCCCTGTCTACCGCTTCCACCAAGCCGCCGCCTATCATAGATATTACGTTTTAAAAGATTTACT
>CAYJDL010000138.1:0-248 GCA_964368885.1 uncultured Desulfovibrionaceae bacterium
CCACTTAAGCGTAAAATTATAACAGAACCTCTCAATCTTGGCATTCGGGTTCTTGATGGACTACTTACTTGTGGCACCGGTCAACGAATGGGTATTTTTGCAGCTGCCGGAGGTGGTAAAAGTACCTTGTTATCTTCCTTGGTTAGGGGTGCTCAGGTAGATGTTACCGTACTTGCGTTAATAGGTGAACGTGGAAGAGAAGTTCTTGAATTTCTGGAACATGACCTTGGAGAAGAGGGGTTAAAAAA
>CAYJDL010000138.1:258-1717 GCA_964368885.1 uncultured Desulfovibrionaceae bacterium
TAGAGCCTCTATGGAGAGGTTAAAAGCAGCTTATGTCGCAACAGCTATTGCTGAATATTTTCGAGATAATGGTAAAAAAGTTTTATTGTTAATGGATTCAGTAACACGCTTTGCTAGAGCTTTGCGTGAAATTGGTCTTGCCGCTGGAGAACCACCAACTAGACGTGGATTTCCTCCGTCAGTATTTTCCTCTTTGCCACGTCTTATGGAAAGGGCAGGAAATACACATAAAGGCTCTATTACAGCACTTTACACTGTGTTAGTAGAAGGTGATGATATGACCGAACCCATAGCCGATGAAACTCGCTCTATTTTGGACGGACATATTATTTTATCAAGAGCTTTAGCTTCTGCTAATCATTATCCGGCAATAGATGTTTTAGCTTCCATAAGTCGAGTTATGGGTGCAGTCACTTCAAAAGAACACCACAAGCTTGCTCAAGAATTTCGTGCAATGTATGCTAAGTATCAAGAAATTTCCTTGTTATTGCAAATTGGTGAATATAAAATGGGTAGTGATCCTGAAGCTGATAAAGCAATTAGACATATTGACAAGATGCGTTCTTTTTTGCGTCAAGATCGCTTTGATAAATGCTTATTTGAAGATTGCTTGCAAATGCTAAAGGATAGCGTTGAATGAATCAATATCCTTTAAAAGCTTTTTTAAAAGTATGTAAAATGCGTGAAGAGCAAGCCGAGCTTAACCTAAGCAAGGCTCGATCTGCCACAAGGGATGCGAAAAGTAATTTACAGCAAACAATAACTCAATTAGAAGAATTTAAACAACAACGTCCGGCGCAGGAAAAAGAACTTTTTGCGCAAATTAAAGGGCTCAATATTACTCAAAAAAGGTTAGACGTTTTTCATCTTGATTTAAAAAAAATTGCAGATGATGAATTAGAGCTTGCTAATAATGTTTTGAAAGCTGAGCAACATTTACAGCACATGCAGGAGCAAGAAGAACTTGCTAAAAGCAATTGGCAAGCTGCGACTAGGGAACACACTAAGATTAATGAACATCAAAGTATTTGGCGAAGTGAACAAAAAATTCTTATAGAACGTGCCGAAGAAGCAGAAATGGAACAATCATGACCAATATTAATACAATTTCAAAGTCCAATACATCTCATCAAGCTAATGCTAACACTAATACAAAACAAGAAGTTAGTGCTCAAGACGCTGAAAATTTTGCTCAAAGAGTAAATGAACAAAAAAATAACGAACCAAAAAACAATGAGCAAAAAAGTAGTGAACAAAAAAACTTTGAACTAAAAACTGATGAACAAAAATCAAAGCAAAGACAAGTTATCGGTGATGACATCTTAAATGCAAAAGAGCAAAAAGGTAATGAACAGCAAGTAAAACAAAGACAAGCAATCAACGATGCGATTTTAAATGCAAAAAAGCTTAATAGTAGCGAACCCAACACTCAAGAGCAACAAATAAAGCAAAAGAAAAA
>CAYJDL010000138.1:1727-2130 GCA_964368885.1 uncultured Desulfovibrionaceae bacterium
TGGGCTTTCTCAGCAAAGTGCTCCAAATCAAGCAATTCCTGAAAAGATGGCTGTTCAAAGTGTGCAAAGTGTTAAAATGCCAGATGAGATGATAAATAAGCTTGTTGATAATATTTTAGTTTCAAGCAAGGCTGACAATCAAGAGGTACACCTTAAGGTTAATAACAATATTTTGCCTGATACTAATATTATTATGCGTATGGATGCAGGTAAGCTATCTGTACAGCTTGCTACAACTAATGAGCAAAGTGCATTGACCTTGCATCAAAATGTCGGTGAACTTGAGAATCGTTTGCAACACCTTAGTAAGGACAAAGAGGTAAGTGTAAAAGTCGTGGAGACAAGTTCTAAGGATAATTCTAATTCCGAACAAAACCCAGAACAGCGTTCAAGGGGTGAATTT
>CAYJDL010000138.1:2140-2826 GCA_964368885.1 uncultured Desulfovibrionaceae bacterium
ACAAAGTTAAAAGCAAAATTAATTCCCTTTTAACTTTGTCTATTAAATCCTAATGAGCAAGAGCAAGTTCAAGGCTTTCAAAGTCTTTAAAGTACGCTGTAAAACCTGAAAGCTCAAATACTTCTAAGACTGAGGGGACAAGCCCTACAAATAAAAGTTGTCCTTGTTTTTTGCGTAAAGCTTTTGCAGCTCCAAGAATACAACGTAAGCCGGCTGAACTAATATAATCTACATTTTGCATAAGGAAAATGCATTTTTTAGGTATATTTTCAGCAAAAGCTTTGTTTATGACTTCATCTAATTGCGGTGCGCTTATGGCGTCAAGGGAACCGTCTAAGTTAAAGATTATGACATTTTCTTCTTTAGTCATTGTTATTTCCATATTTAACTCCATATTTAGGTTAGATAATGTATAATACTGAAAAATTACACTCAAGGCAACTGCTTAATTACTCAAATATAATTTTACCTCTTTTGTCAGAAAATTGGAAAAATGTACAAAATTCTATTTTAAGCTCAAAACTAAGTTTTAACATTCAGCTAGGGGAAAAAGCTTGGCGATGGAAGGCTACTGCTAATGGTTTAAATTTTGTTCAACCAAGCCAGTGGTGCTGTATGTTAAACTTGAGCATAGCCGGATATTCTTGTCATTGTTTTTTAGATGATATTGCCCCCTTAGCTCTATA
>CAYJDL010000138.1:2836-6059 GCA_964368885.1 uncultured Desulfovibrionaceae bacterium
ATTATGCCAAAGGAGCTACTGAACGTTGTGTTTCAAAGCACAACACATCAAGCATTGCAAATGCTGTCCCAAAGTATTGGCTATACTTGTGAACTTTTAGACTTTACATACTCACCGTTAAAACAGCATAATAAGGAATTAGAATACCATGTAAGCGCTAGCGGTCTAAGTTTTACACTATTATCGCAAAATGATTCAAGCCTCGTTCATGGTTATATAGTATCAGAATTGCCTAACCCTCTTGTGAATTTCCTAGTCAGTAAGGCTCATGAGAGTTTAAGCGTACAAAGCATACTTTCTGAAGAAATTGGCAAAATTTGTTTAAATGTTAATGTAAAATATACTTTTTTAAATTTACCTATAGAAGAGCTAGAGAATTTGGATTTAGGTGACTGTCTTTTATTGCCAGTTCATGACCATGAAATTAAAGTACATCTATGCCTTAGCCCATATAATTACATTGAAGCTAAATACAACTTACAAACAAAACAATTAAGCGTGGTAAACTTTATGCAAGATAATTTAACATCCAATAGTGTAGATGATGAAAATGCAAATAGCGACGATTCTGCTTCAATTACTAATAATCTGACCATTAATTCAAAAGACTGTGTAATACCAGTGCATTGTCAATTGGGTTCAGTCTCTTTAAGTTTGGATACAATTTCAAACCTTTGTCAAGGCATGGTTCTTGGGCCTCTTGGGGGTATAGATGAACCTGTAAGCATATATATTGGTAATACACTTATTGGGCAGGGTGCCCTTATTGATATTGAAGGCAGAATTGGAGTGCAACTTACAAAGATATTATTGAATAATGGTTAGGTAATAAATATGCAAGATTTTTTACAAACAACGCTAGATAATATTAAACCTGTAAATTTAGCTTTAGGCACTCAAGCTCAAGCTCGACTTGATAATTTAACTAAGCCTTTAGGGAGTTTAGGAAGGCTTGAAGATTTGGCTAAGCAAATTTACTGCATTCAGGAAAATAGCACCTTGCAAGTAGACCCTGTATGCATTTTTACAGTAGCAGCAGATCATGGTATTACCGAAGAGCATATTTCAGCTTTTCCAGCTGAAGTTACAAGGCAGATGGTGCTAAATTTTTTAGCCGGTGGTGCAGGTATTAATGTATTATGTCAATGTCATGATATTTCACTTTTCATAGTTGATGCTGGTTGCTTTGGTCAGGCTTTTCCACAGCACCCTCTTCTTATAGACAGAAAGCTTGGAAAAGGAACAAAAAATTTCTCAAAAGAACCGGCTATGAGTAGAGAAATCTGCATCAAGGCTTTAAATTATGGTATTGGTTTAGCGAATGATGCTGCTGCCAATGGTTATAAAACTGTAGGCATTGGTGAAATGGGAATTGGCAATACTACAACTGCCACGGCTCTTTTTTGTGCTTTTCTCAACTTAAACGCTAAGGATATCACAGGTCCGGGAGCTGGAAGCCCACCAAGAGGATTAAGTTATAAAGCACAAGTTGTAGAAAATGCTCTTAATTTTCATGCTGAGGCTTTAGTAAATGCTGATGCTATTGATGTTCTAGCTCATTTTGGTGGATTTGAAATTGCGGTTATGGCTGGCATTGCCCTTGGATGTGCAAAAAATGGTTTAATTCTTATGGTAGATGGTTTTATTTCTACAGCAGCTTATGTGGCTGCTTACAAAATTTGTCCTCATATTCAAGGATATAGTATCTTGTCACATACTTCAGCTGAACCGGGCTATCTTCATGTGATAAATTCTTTAAATGATGAATCTATTTTACCATTATTAAACTTAAATCTGCGGCTTGGCGAAGGCACTGGTATTGCCTTAGCAATTCCAATATTACGCAGCGCAGCAAGTGTTTTTAATAAAATGGCGACATTTGCTGATGCTAACATCACGAGTTAAACATGTTAAACCAAATAATAAATGATGATTTTAATTCTGACCAAAATTTAGTTGGTGATTCTAGTAGTTTAGAATCTGCACTATTAACTTTAAACTCTCTTACACGCACCTTTAATGTGCGTCGTGGTTTGCTTGGTGAACAAGCTAAGTTAACAGCTGTTAATAATGTTGAGTTTAACTTAAAAAAAGGCGAAATCCTAGGGCTTGTAGGAGAGTCAGGTTGCGGAAAATCAACCCTTGGACGCATGTTAGCAGGCTTACTATGTCCAAGTTCTGGGCAAGTGTTGATTGAAGGGCAATCTTTATATTCTGCCAAGGGGCAGGCTAACTTAGATGGTTCTATTCAAATGATATTTCAAGACCCTTACGCCTCGCTTAATCCTCGTCTACCCATTGGTCTATCAATTGCTGAACCTCTTACAGTGCAAGGTATGCCTAAGGCAAAGCGTGTTGAACGTGTGCATGAAATGCTAAAACTTGTAGGTTTTTTTCCTGAACATGCACATCGCTACCCTCATGAATTTTCCGGCGGTCAACGTCAACGTATTGCTGTTGCCAGAGCCCTGATTACTGAGCCTAAACTGTTAATATGTGATGAACCAGTGTCTGCCCTTGATGCTTCAGTTCAAGCACAGATTTTAAACCTAATTTGTCAAATTCATGAAGAATTTAATCCAAGTTGTGTTTTTATTTCACATGACTTAGCTGTTGTTGGTTTTGTTTGTCCTCGCATAGCTGTAATGTACCTTGGAAATATAGTTGAAGATGCTCCAAGAACAAATCTTTTTCAAAATCCAGCCCACCCTTATACTAAGGCCTTGCTTGCCTCTATCCCATCCCATGAGCCGGATAATAGATTGCAAACTTCACCTTTAAAAGGTGAACTGCCAAGCCCTCTTAACTTACCATTAGGTTGTAGTTTTCATCCTCGTTGCCCTCAAGCAATGGATATTTGTAAACAAGCTGTACCCAAATTGACGCAGGTCAATCCTAATCATCATGTAAGATGCCATTTATTTTCAGGATAAAGTTATTTTTTGGGAAAAACTTTCATTAGGGTTTTTCTACTAAAAAATTCTTTATTACAAATATTTAAATCGTTCTAATGATTGTACAAAAAAAAGGAAGAGCATAAATGCCCTCCCTTTTAAATTAAACTATATTTTCAACTACATAGCTGAGCCATCAGCAGCACGTTGCATTTTTACTTCTACCTTTTCAGTAAGACCTTCATAGTACTTACGTAAAATTACTAAGCACTCATCACGTCCAAAGTGATCTGGAATTTCTGCACCTTCGGAAAGCATCTTGCGAAGCT
>CAYJDL010000139.1:0-2934 GCA_964368885.1 uncultured Desulfovibrionaceae bacterium
TTGCCTTCGCGTACTTTTTCTACAATGATAGATCCTTCAAAGCCAGCATTGTGTGCGATTTGGCGTAATGGCTCTTCGATTGCACGGCGAATGATGTTGATACCAGCAAGTTCGTCATCATCAGCTGGCTTAATGTCGTTAAGCACCTTAGATACACGAATGAGAGCAGTACCACCACCAGGAACAATACCTTCTTCAACAGCTGCACGAGTAGCATTAAGAGCATCTTCAACACGGTCTTTCTTTTCTTTCATTTCAATTTCAGTAGCTGCGCCAACATGTACAACAGCAACGCCGCCTACAAGCTTAGCTAAACGCTCTTGTAATTTTTCACGATCATAATCGGAGCTTGACTCTTCGATTTGTGCACGAATTTGCTTTACTCTGGCTTTAATGTCATCGCCCTTACCAGATCCATCTACGATGGTGGTATTATCCTTGTCGATAACAATGCGCTTGGCTGTACCAAGTTCATTAAGAGTCAAGTTTTCTAGTTGCACACCAATGTCATCAGAAGCTACTTGACCACCGGTAAGGATGGCAATGTCTTGCAACATGGCCTTACGACGATCGCCAAAGCCTGGGGCTTTAACAGCAACAACTTGTAAAGCACAACGTAAACGGTTTACTACAAGAGTAGCTAAGGCTTCGCCTTCAACATCTTCAGCAATAATTACTAAAGGACGATTTACTTTAGCAACTTGCTCAAGAACAGGAAGCATATCCTTCATATTGGATATTTTCTTTTCTGTGCAAAGGATATATGGATTATCCATTTCACAAATCATTTTTTCGGCATTGGTTACAAAATAAGGGGAAAGGTAACCACGGTCAAAGCGCATACCTTCAACAACGTCCATGGTTGTTTCAAGACCTTTAGCTTCTTCAACAGTAATAACGCCTTCCTTACCAACTCTGTCCATTGCTTCAGCAATAATGTTACCAATGGTAGCATCAGAGTTTGCAGAAATAGTACCAACTTGGGCAATTTCTTTTTGATCGTGAGTTGGCTTAGAAAGATTGGCAAGCTCAGCAACTAATGCGTCTACGCCCTTATCAATACCACGTTTAATGGCCATTGGGTTACGACCAGCTGCTACAAGCTTTACGCCTTCACGATAAATGGCTTGGGCTAAGATGGTAGCAGTTGTTGTACCGTCACCGGCTACGTCGGAAGTTTTAGAAGCAACTTCCTTAACCATTTGTGCGCCCATATTTTCAAACTTATCTTCAAGTTCGATTTCTTTAGCAACTGTTACACCGTCTTTGGTAATAACAGGAGCTCCAAAGCTCTTTTCAATAACAACATTGCGACCCTTAGGTCCAAGAGTAATCTTCACAGCGTTGGCAAGTTTATCAACACCATGGGACAATTTTTCACGAGCTTTTGCATCAAACAAAATTTCTTTAGCGGACATTTATTTTATTCTCCTAACAAATCAAATGTATATTAAAACTAAGCAATAACAGCGAGGATGTCGTCTTCACGCATCACAAGGTATTCAACGCCATCAATTTTTACTTCTGTGCCAGCATATTTATTGAAAAGCACAGCGTCACCTACTTTCACGTCCATGTCAACACGTTGACCATTGTCAGCAACCTTACCAGGACCAACTGCAATTACTTCGCCTTTAGAAGGCTTTTCTTTTGCTGTGTCTGGGATGTAAAGACCACCAGCAGTTTTTTCTTCACTTTCAAGACGCTTTACAAGTACGCGATCATTGAGGGGTTTTAAAGTCATAATTTCCAATCCTCCAAAACAAATTGAATTTATTCATCCAGTTACAAAAAATATCATACTATGCTATAAAATGTAGAACATAGTATGTGGATGTTTAGTATGTATATTCGCAAACAGCGACAGGCATATTATAATACCACATGAGAAATTGAAAAGGGGTTAAAGAGAAAAAAAATCGATTTTTTTTAAAAAAAATGCTAAAGTATCATAATGAACGCTTTTAAACGATTAATATTATAAACTTTTAATCCATCGTTTAAGAGTTATATTTTTTAAAATTTGTTTAAATATTTTTAAAATCTAAGTAAATCTGTTGTTCATAGTATTGTATTGGTGTCATATTTTTTATAAGGTGTAACTTTATATTAGAGAAATATTGACAGACTTTTTAAAATGTAATATAAATTATTGAAACTATATAAGAGGAGCCTGAATTTATGATGATAGACAAAACGGAACTTTTGCGTATGATTATGGAAAATAATCCCGGTCAATCACCAGCTTTTATCTTAGATCAATATACAGTGTATGTAAAAGGGCTTAATAATATTTCGGGAGAAAATTTTTTAGCTCAAACCTTGGATAATGAAAATCAAGAGCTCACTTTAGAAAATAATGTTGATGAAAAGCAAGTTAAACCGTCTCTAACTTGCGGTTATACTAAACGTAAATTAAAGGTTAAACCGGAAGATGCTATTCAGCGAGATGTTATTATTTGCTGTATCTGTGGTAGAGAAGGTAAAACATTGACGGAGCGTCACTTATCAACACATAATGGTCTTACACGAGAAGGTTACTTAAAACTTTGTGGATATGATGCAAAACAACCTCTTATGTCTGAAAGACATCTTGCTCGTATGAAAAATAATGTGATGAAAGCTCAAGAAGCTCGTAAAGCAAAAAGGAACAGAGATTCTGATTGAGATTAGTTTTAAACTTACTACATATTTAATAATAAATTGGAATTTTATGTATAGTGATATAGTGTTGGAAGATGTCTCGAGACTATAAGAAATTTGTCTCGAGACATTAATAACACCAAATTATTAAAAAGGAATGAGTAACTTAGCGGTTTGCTTAATGAGGTTTGATAAAGAGCTGTTAGATGAAATTTGTGGTTCTAGTCCAATATCGTCCCAACTTTGCCCATATGGGGTAAGCAAGTCTTCAGTGGTAAGGACTAGTCTATT
>CAYJDL010000139.1:2944-6035 GCA_964368885.1 uncultured Desulfovibrionaceae bacterium
AAAGGTTGTGGTGCCAATGCTTTTGGCACGACCATTATCTACCAACGCTACTATAAATGCCTCGGCAGAGCTGGCTGTTAAGCTATCTTGCCAAATAAAAATCGGACCTATATCAGCATATATACCAAGTTCTGCTGTTTTACGTTTTTTTGACTCTAGTTGTAGAGATTGTGTACTGGTGCGCATAAGCGAAATGCCAATGTCTTTACCTTCTGGAATAAGCTTAGCGGCGCAAGCTAAAGCAGCTAAAAATTCTCCGCCGCTATTACCACGAACATCAATGACAAGAGGTTGTATATTGGCTTGCAAAAGTTTAGCATCAAATAAGCTTGGGGTGCTTTTATCAAAACGCCAAATGCGAATACGTGCAAAACCTTGATGTTGGAAAAATTGCACATGAGGCGGCGTAACTTTTTCTCGCATTACTTTGTATACATGGCTTTTAAAATTCCTTTTAATGGAAAAAGTAGCAGTACTGCCAATGGGACCTGATAATTGCATAACATCAGCCATGGTATACATATTCATTAGAATATCACCTTCCATAACGCCAGCTCTTGCTGCAGGACCGTCAGGGTAGGGGATGCAGACAAATTCACCTGCGTGATTTTGTACAACATCCATTCCAACACTACCTTTATGTGTGTTAGGGCGTTGTTGTCTTTTTAGGTCATCCTTAGAAATCCAATTAGCCCAAGGGTCAAAGCTTTGTAAAAAGTCATTTATTTCTGCGGAATTAACTTTTTTTAAGGATAAAAATCTAGCTAATTTTTCTTTAGAGGGTGGAACAAGTGCATTTGCATTAATTACATTGACAATTTTTTTAGTGGGCACCATGTTGGCTTGTGCCGGACAAGCTGCCCATATAATAAAGAATAATGTTAATAAATACTTCAATATATTACTCCATTAAAAGGGCATCCATGTCACTTTGCAATTGACTGTATTCTCTTTGGAGATTTTCTAAATGCTGTTGCCTATTGTTCTGGCTGGGTGGTACTTGGGTGCTTTTTTGTAAAACATCAGCTCTAAGCCTTAATTCAGCTAGCTTCTGATTTTGCGCTGAAGTATAAGAACTATTTGACTTAAGACGTGCTTGTAAGTTGGCAACATTGTTACGCATACTTCTTAATTGTGCTTCCTGTTGTGCAACGCTTTGAGATTTTTTTGCTACATTTCTTTCAAGTGCTTGGCTATGTTTCATTTTATTTTGAGTGTCAGCATCTAAGTGTGCCAGATGATCTTCACGCTGGCGAAGTCGTTCCTCATAAGCTTTAGGATTGTATGAAAAAAAACCTCCTTGACTTGGGTCGGTACTGCCAACGCCAAAGCAACCACCAAGAAGCGGCAATATTAACACTCCACTTAAATATAATTTTTTATTGAACATAATTTATCCTTATTTATGGAAATTTTATTTGGTTATTAGCTGTTTTTTTAGGGGAAACTTTTGTTATAAAAAGTTTTCCCCAACAAAAAAATAGAACAGCATTTCCTTCCAAAAAAATTAAATAGAAACACGAGTAGAAACGGAAGCAAATTTGCTTGCATTGTCACGCAATTCGTCAAGCTGCATTTCCATTTTTCTAATTTCAGCTTCAATAATTTGAGCTTCACGAGTTTTATTTTCAGCTCTAGCTTCACTCATTATACCGTTTTGTCTGGCAATTTGTTTTTCAACATTATTAATATAGCCATCCGCTTCTTGCTGTTGTTGTTTAATAGATTGTCTTAATTTATTTAAATCAGCTACTTTACCTTTTTGCATGCGATACTCTGCTGCTATCTTGGCTGATTGATTATTAAGCTGTGCTAACTTACTTCTTAAGTTAGCGTTATATGATGCTATGGCTTGGTTCGATGACTGCGCTTCTCTGATACAGGCATTTAACCATTGCTCTTTTGAGGCGTATTCTTCTTTCTTTTTGGCAACATATACACCTGCGCCAAGTCCCACAAGACCGCCTACGCCTGCGCCAATGGCTACCCATTTAGCATCACCTGTTGCTAAGGCCATAACGCCCCCAAGCACACCACCAACTACGGCTCCTGCACCTGTTCCTTCAGCTATGGTGCGGTTTCCGTCAGCAGTGCTGGCAACACAACCTGGCAAAACAAGTGCGAAACATAATAGTAATGGGATTAATCTTTTCATACATCCTCCTATAACTTAAAAGTGTTAATAAAGTGCTCTTGCCATTTTTTTATATCAACTCTTTTTGTTTTAAGAAATTCTTTATAATGTTGCTGTACAAGTTCAAGAACTTGCAAAGCTTTGGAAATTTCACTTTGCTCTAAAGCTTTATCGCTTTGAGTTTCATTTTGTCGTATTTTAAAAGCCTCAGCAACAACAGTTGGTGAAAGATTGCCAAGTTCTTTATGACTTTCCCCATAGCGTTCTAAAAGCCTTTTAGTGTTAAAGACCAGATCATCATAACGCTTTAAGAATTTTGCTTCATTTTTATTAAGATTTTCTTTATTCTTTAACTCTTCTACTCTTTTAAGGACATAAGGTGCATTAATTCTCACTAGATAGTTTGATAACTCTTGACCAAAAAAATGAGTTTGTTTAACCCAAGCAGTAGCATTGCTTTGGTCAGCTTCTTTACGAATTTTAATAGTTTCTCGTAAGGCTTCCTCGGCATATGCCAATTCTTGGCGCAAAGTTTTTACTGCTTGTTCTGGGGATGCAGCACGAAGGCTTTGCACTCTGACTAATGCATCATGCACATTGGCATTAGCTTGATCGCTCATAGGTGAAATTGATAATACAGCCGGAGAAAGCTGTGTTTGATTATTAGTAGAAGTTGCGGAACTTTGTTTTTCTACAAATTCTTCATACGCTTCTTCCAATTCATCTATTGCATCTCTGTCGGTAAGTAATGGGGCAGAAATTGCGAGACGAAAGCCAAGAGTAACCTTGGTATTTGGGGTTATTTTCTTTCCACCACGCATTAAATAAAATGGTTCTTCTTGACGCATGGCAGAGCGAATTTTATTTTCAGCAGTAATAAATGAGCCGCCTCTACTTACAAAGCCGCCACTACGTCCTTCATAATAGCGAACTTGATATTGACTTGATGTTATTTCT
>CAYJDL010000140.1:0-5835 GCA_964368885.1 uncultured Desulfovibrionaceae bacterium
AACCAAAACACCATTATCCACCGTTTCAAGGCGACAATAGCTATGGACAGGATTTACAAAAATCTACATAACCCTACGGCATTCTAATTTGGGAAACTTCTGTTTTTCAAATTAGAATGCCATGACCCGACGCAGGCTTTCGTGTGTTAAAAGTTAACAGTAGCAATATGGGGCATGTCTACTACACACCTAAGGAATATTTACAGCATATGCTTTGTAGACCTTGTGGAAAATATCAAAAAAGACCGCACAGCAGAAGATTTACTTTTCCAAGTTATGCTTGAGCTTGCCGTGCCGCTATCAAGCCGCATTGAGCAATTAATAATTGATAATGCTAAGATAAGTTTAAAAGAATAAATCAGAATTTTTTTAGGCGTCCTTTTTTTTTGAAATCCAATAATTAAGCGTTTTATATAGTTTTTCAGGGTCAATAGGCTTTGTAATATGGTCATTTAAACCATTAGCAATGCTTATTTCCTTATCCCCTTTCATGGCATGGGCAGACATGGCAATAATAGGAAGATCAGTGTATTTTGCTTGTGTTCTAATATTTTTTGTAGCTGTATAACCATCCATGATGGGCATTTGAATATCCATTAAAATAGCATCATAAGTGTTTTTTTCTAACATTTCAATAGCTTCTTGACCATTGTTTGCTATGTCAACAGTGTAACCTTCGGTTTGTAAAATTTCTTGTGCTACAATTTGGTTAATTTCATTATCTTCAGCAAGAAGCAAGTGACCTCCAATAAAAATATCAGATATAGTATTTTTATCTGAATCTTGATTAGAATCTTGAACATAATCTTGCTTTGGCGCAATAGTAAATATAGCTGTACAATAGAAAGTAGAACCTTTACCGAATTCACTTTCTACCCAAATTTCACCCTGCATCATATTTATAATGTTTTTGGAAATGGCAAGCCCTAAACCTGTTCCACCATACTTGCGTGTAACCGTACTATCAGCTTGAGAAAATGCTGAAAAAAGGCGTTCAACTTGCTCAGGTTTTAAGCCAATGCCACAATCTGCTACAGCAAATTTACAATGTAATTCTGTGTCACTATGTACATTACCCTTAATATCAAGGGTTATGCATCCGGCACATGTAAATTTTATGGCATTACTTATTAAATTATAGATAACTTGTTTTAGGCGGAGGGCATCACCCAGAATATAAGTTTTACTATGTTCATCTAGGTTAATATTTAAGGTTAGACCTTTTTCGTTACAAATTGCTTCAAATAAATCTTTTACATCATTACTAATTTCTTCAAAGTTAAAGGCGATATTTTCCATCTCGAGTTTACCAGCTTCAATTTTGGAAAAGTCTAAAATATCATTAATAATACGCATTAAATTATTGGCAGAAAATACACTTTTTGCAAGATAATCTCTTTGCACATCGTCTAAAATAGTCTGTTCAAGTAAATGTAGAAGACCTAGGATACCATTCATAGGTGTGCGAATTTCATGACTCATATTAGCCAAAAATTCACTTTTAGCTTGTGTGCTTTGCTCTGCAAGTTCCTTAGCACTGCGAAGATCTTGTTCATTTTTTTTAATTTCTTTCAGCATAGCGTTATGTTGGCGCATATCCTTAAGATAGGTAATAAGACCATTCTTACCTTGATATGAAGTTTGAATAGTAAATATATTACATGGAATTTCTTCACCTGTTACGCAATGTTTACAAACAACACTAGCCTTTAAAAATCCTTTTACATACGCTGCGTTGGTTTGCTCAATTACTAAGTCAGCAGAGGATTTTCCATCGGGCTGAAATTCTGGTAACATTTTTATATAATTTTTTATGCCGTCTTCTCGAGAATCAAAGCCAAAAACATTAACCACCTCAAGATTAACATATGCAAGATTGCCGCTATCATCCCAAAAATGCACACCCATTGGCATCGAATCAAGAATAAGGTTATTACGAAGTTCAGCTTCCTTAAGTAATTCTTGAGCTCTTTTTAATTCTCGTAAATCTTTAACATATGAAATAACCAATACATCACCATTGAACATAGTGCGCACTAAAATAACTTCTGTTGGAATAAGTTCGCCATCAGAGGAGATATGCAGCCATTCAAAACGACAATAGCCTTCTTCTAATACTTTGGTTTGATTAGCTTTAATTGTATCCATTGAGTGCGTACCATCAGGCTGGTATGTAGGTGAAATTAAATGAAAATTGTCTATATATTCTTGCTTTGTCTTAAAGTTAAAAATACGCATAACTTCTTGATTGCAGCCTGTTATTTCGCCAGCTTTATTCCAAAATGTTATGCAAAGAGGAAGGTTATCAGTAAGAATATTATTTAATTCACTCTCCATCATTTCCTTTTGTAACTCTAAAGTTTCGGTAATGTCAGTAATAATAGATAAGCGCACCTTTTCTTTATCGCCCCAAGCAATGCAAGAATCTACAAGCTGCAAATGCTTTTTCAAAGAAGCATCGTAACGACTCCAAATGTAAGGAGTAGTGCGTTTAGAAATAATGTCATTGGTGCAATTCTTACATGGACTGTTTTCCTTTCTTAAAATCTTAAAACATTGTTTTGATAGCAAATCGTGACAACCAAAAAACTCATTCACTATTTTATTGCAATATAGTATCTCATAAGTTTCCATATCAGAAATATAAATAGGCATGGGAAAAGCATCCAGCATACTTTGTACTTGTTTTTGCCTATTTTCCAATTGTTTTTTTAAGCTACGTTGCTTTTTTGTGTACATAAATAACACAATCATCAACAATATAAGCAAAATTATAATTCCGATTAATAGATCAACACTAATATTTGATAAAAATCTTATAAATTGAGTAGAATAATTAGGTTTAACAGTATGATTTAACAAAATTGTACTGAATTTATCCTGAGGAAATGCAGCAATGGCTTTATTAAAAATTGAAACAAGTTTTGGATCTGTATCTTCGTTAAATATAAAAGAAAACTTATCGTACAAGGGCAATAGATTAGCAATATGCAAAAGTGGATAGTCACCTTCAGAAATTGCTGTGCGAGCCGCATAGACATTTTCAAAAGTAAAGGTTGCTTTGTCCTCTTCAACAGCTTGATAAGCCTCATTTATATCATCAAATTCTAAAATTTTATGATTTGGAAATGTTTTTTTTACAAAATCTAAAACTACGGGGTGTAATTTAGATACAGCAAAAACACAACTGTCTGTAATACGATACACTTTTCCAATCATTGCTATGGGAGTAGCAAGAAAAGTTTCTGATAAAATAGCATTATATTCTTTAGCTTTTTCAGGATTTGTATCATAGCTTAAATGCATATGTATCTTGCCAAGGCTTAAATGCTCTAAAGCTTCAGCATAGGTAAGACCATGCATAAATTTAAATTTTAATCCGGTAAGTTCTGAAATAAGCATGAGAATTTCATAATTGATACCTTTAATGGCATGACTTTCTTCATCATATTCTTCAAAAGGTGGCCAAAAAGCATCATATGAGACTTCAATAGGTTGCGCATTATTTATATAGTCTTTTTCTTCTTGAGTAAGAGAAAAAGGCTGCGCTGCAAAGGTAATATTACTTGCGCATAATACTAAAATTATGCAAAAAATTTTTAATATTAATATGCTAGATAAGCTTGAATTGTTCAAAAATTGATTTGGAGAATTTTTCGCAGCTAACATAATATAAAACCTCCATTAAGATGCATTTTTAATGTGAGTATATAATAAAGTTTAACCAAAATGTAAAAGTACATTTTACTTTATCCTATATAAAAATATATTCAATTTAACAAGCTTAGTCAAGCTATGTGTTAATGATAATCATTGTCTACTAAAATGTATATATAGCAGTATCGACTATATCAACAGTTTGACAAAATGCAAAGTGCATATTATTTTTTCAAATATACATTGAAGGAGTTTACATGAAAGACATATTAAAAGAACTTTGCGAAAGGTTAGATAATGAAATTGCAGTTGTTTTGGTAACGGTTATACGCAAAGAAGGGTCAACTCCACGAGGACCTGGATCAAAAATGCTTGTGGATAGCACGGGGCTTATTTGTGGCAGTATTGGCGGTGGTCTTGCAGAAGCTGAGGCTTTAAAAAGTGCTGAACTTGCTTTAAAAAGCAAAAATACTGATATAATAGACTTTATGCTAACCGGAGAAATGGCTGCACAATGCGAAATGATTTGCGGTGGACATTTACAAATTTTAGTGGAGCCGATTTTTCCAACAGCTCAAAGCAAAGAATTTTTTCGCAAACTTCTGGATAGTTTAGACCTTCACACACCATTTGTTTTAACAGTTTTAAGTGAAACAAAAAGTGCTGGTCGTAGCTTACGTCTTGATGATACTTGGGATTTGAATGATAATTTACCTGATAATGTTTTGAGTAGTGAGCAAAAAAATGAACTCATTGCCCAATTAGCCAAAGGTCAAGAAATAATACATATTAAAACGCCTGAAGGGCAAGATTACATTGTGGAATGCTATCCTCCCATATGGCAAATGATTATTGCAGGTGGCGGACATGTCTCACTTTTTACTGCGCAAGTAGCAGCTTTGGCTGGGTTTTCAGTAATTGTATTTGACGATAGAGAAGAATTTTCAAAACCTGAACGCTTTCCTCAAGCAAGTGCCACTTATACGATTCCGGAATTTGAAAATTGCTTTCAAGAGTGCCCCCCTACGAAGCATACTTGTCTTGTTATTGTCACAAGAGGTCATTTACATGATAAGACAGTTCTTGAGCAGGCTTTACCGACTAAGGCTTCATACATTGGCATGATTGGTAGTAAGCGAAAACGTAAGCAAGTTTATGATGCATTGCTGGCTCAAAATGCAACTCAAGAACAAATAGATGCAGTATATTGTCCCATTGGGTTAAATATTAATGCTGAAACACCGGAAGAAATAGCCATTAGCATTGTTGGTCAATGCATTGCGCACAGGCGTGGAGCTCTTGATATTTTAAAAAAGATTGATTAATTATTTTTTTTTGGGAAACTTTTTGTGAACAAAAAGTTTCCCCAAACCCCTTCAAAAAAACTTTCAATAAGAATTTTTCTAAAGAAAAATTCTTTTATTTTTTGGAAACTTAAAGCGTTTTGAAGGGATGGGGGGAGTTTCCTTAAAATTACAGGACGTAATTTTAACTTGGAATCCGAATAAGAATATATGCTGACTAAAGGTAATAGCCGTATTATTTAAATATCAAGGATGTGCAGCATCCATAAGGTTGTGGAATAGAAAGTAAATACTTAAGATGAAGGTTAAGATAGTTAGCTATGATGATCCTATTAACTCCTGCATGTGCAATTAAGGCTATATTTTTCCCTTTATATTTCTCAAGGTAGGCTTTTAGTGTACTCATTACTCTAGATTCAACATCTTGAAATGATTCACCGTTTTGCGGACGATAACTATGAATATTATTGCCACGCTCAAGATAATCCAAAGGATATTTATTCTTAATAGCTTTGATTGTTTGTCCTTGCCATGTGCCGAGGTTAATTTCTTGAAAATTCACATCAGCCACTATTGGGACAGATTTAGGGCAAAGTAAGTTTGCTCCATTTAAACAACGCTTAAGGTTAGAGCAAAGCACAATGTCAAGATTTTTTTGTTCAAAAAAAACTTTTAAATCTTGCATTTGTTTACGCCCAAGACTTGTTAATGGCAAGTCTTGCTGCCCAATAAATGTTTTTTGATCCGGAAGAACAATTTGCCCATGGCGTACTAACCAAAGATGTGTAGTCATGATTATCTAATGTCTAATAAAATTTTTTTGAAGGTGGTCAAAAATACTGTGGGGGAAAATTTTTGTTTGCAAAAACTTTCC
>CAYJDL010000141.1:0-5781 GCA_964368885.1 uncultured Desulfovibrionaceae bacterium
TGGCAATTACTTTTGTGCCGCTTTTAACGAGGCCAGCGGCGCCTCGACCTGCAACCTTGGTTTCCTCATCCCCGTCGAAACCATTGCACCCCCATATTAATTTGCTAAAAGATATTCTCCATGAGCAATAGATAATTAAGCATCTTTACTTAAATAGCAAGAGCAAAGTACATTTTTTTTAAAGGAAGTTTTTGATACATCAAACGTTAACGATTTAAAGCATTTTCACTCTAAAAATGCACTTTAACAAATGGAAACTATCAAGCTAAACTATTAAATATTTTCATGTAAAACTTTTATCAAAAAAAGCTTTCCCAATAAAAAACAATCAACACCTAAACTATTCCATGTTCACCTGGTTTTTCATATACTTCTTCTTGCTGATTTCGAGCATAATCTTCAGTTTTTCCAAGGTTTAATAATATTGCGGACGACACATAGACAGATGAAAAAGTTCCAACTACTACACCTATAAGCATTGTTAGCGCAAAATCATTAATAATGCCTCCACCTAGAACAAAAAGAGCTAAAGCTGCGGCTATCGTTGTTCCTGATGTTAAAATGGTACGAGAAAGAGTTTGATTCACGCTAGTATTAATTATATCTTCTAGACGTTTATCTTGCATATTTTGCAAATTTTCACGCACACGATCATATACAATAATGGTATCGTTTAAAGAATAACCAATAAGTGTCAATAACGCTGCAACAACGTTCAAATCAAGTTCACGCCCCATAAGGCTAAGCAACCCAACTGTGATGAAAACATCGTGCAAAAGACCAACTATAGCCCCTAAGGCAAAATTTAGCCTTAGTTTCCAGCAAATAGCTATTGTAATAGCCAACGCTGTTAAGACTAAGTAACCCATACCAAGTCCGGTGAAGCCCATTCCATACATACTGCCCCATAAAGCAACAGTCATAAGGGCAGCTGTCATCCATCGTTGCTCAAACCGTCCTGAAATATAAACAGCAATAAGCAAGACAGCATAGTACATAGCTTCAAGTGCTTTGTTGGTTAAATCAGAGCCAACTTTTGGTCCGACTTGCTCAAGTCGTTGAATGTTGACTTTATTTTCAGGAAAGGCTTTTGCTAAAGCTTTTTCAACATTTTCCCGTAACTGCAAAGCGTTAGCATCAACTGTAGAAAAGCGTAGTAAATAATCACGACCGTCTTCACCATAACGTTGAGTACTAATACCGGGCAGTTCTGGAATATCTAAACTAGCTTTTAAGTCTTCGTCAGCAATGCTAGAAGCGAATTGAACTTGAACAATGACACCACCGGCAAAGTCAATACCCATTTTAGGTCCGCCTTGAAAAAGCATATGACCAAAACCAATGAGAATAAATATAGCCGATACAATGTAAGCCGGAACTCGTTTGCCTATAAAATCAATATTTGAATGACTTTTAATAAATGCTAAGCCCATGTTATCTCCTTAGATTTTAATACCAGCTTTTCCAGCTTTTTTTGCCCATAACTCAAAGATTCCCCTTGATACGAAAACTGCCGTAAACATGGAAGCTAAAATGCCAAGAGAAAGAGTAACTGCAAAACCACGCACAGGACCTGTGCCAAATTGATAAAGCACTACAGTTGCAATGATAGTAGTGAGGTTTGAGTCAATAATGGACAAGGAAGCTCTATCAAAGCCAGCTGTAACAGCTGCAAAGGGACTAAGACCTCGGCGAATTTCTTCTCGTATTCGCTCAAAAATAAGCACATTAGCGTCAACAGCCATACCAATAGTCAGAACAATGCCGGCAATACCGGGTAGCGTAAGAGTTGCACCAAAGGCGGCAAGACCAGCAAGAAGCATAGTAATGGTCATAACCAACATAGTATTAGCAATAAGTCCGCTCATGCCATAATAAATGACCATAAAAATAATAACAGCAAGAGCTCCTACACTTGCAGCAAGGATACCACTATCTATGGATTCTTGCCCAAGAGAAGGACCAACGGTGCGTTCCTCCAAGACAACAACAGGTGCGGGCAAGGAACCAGCTCTTAAAACCAAGGCTAAATCTTGGGCTTCTTCTGTCGTAAAACTTCCTGTAATACTGGCTCTACCACCAGGAATTCGTTCGTTAATGTTTGGAGCAGAATAAATTTTCTTATCTAAAACAATGGCCAAACGCTTACCAACATTTTCAGAAGTAACTCGTTCAAAGATTGTAGCACCACGACTATTAAAGTTCATAATAACATAAGCTTCATTCATTTGGTCAAAGCTTGGTCGTGCGTCTATTACATCTTCACCAGTAAGAACGGCATCTTTTGAAAGTGCCAAAAGAGGAGTCTTGCCTTCTTGATTTACTTGGGGAGCAGAATCATTTTTATCCATCCTTGGCAGAGCTATAACATCCGGAGGAAGAACTGCTGCATAAGGATCAACATCATCACGCACAATATGAAATTCTAAAAGAGCAGTTTGACCTATGAGCTGTACTGCTCTTCTGGGATCTGAAATACCAGGCAATTGGACTTGGATACGATAATCAGCTTGCTTGCGAATATCCGGCTCTGCTACACCAAATTGGTCAATACGATTACGAATAGTTCGTAAAGCTTGATCTTGTGCCATATTCTGAGTTTTTAAAGCCGCACTGTCTGTAAAACCAACACTATACTGCAATTGCCCATTTTCAAGAGTTTTTGTGTTAAGAACTTGAATCTCAGGATAGCGTTCTGTAAGTAAAGTAGCTAGCTTGTCTTGCTCACTTGCTTTAAGCAAAATAAATTCTAAAGTAGTAGCATTAGACATGCGAGGACGTAAGACAGCTAACCCATCTTTTTGCGCCGTTGCTCGAATATCTTGCCCAGCCTGAGCCAAGGCGTTTGTAAGTGCCTTTTGTACTTCTACCTCAAGGGTAAGATGGATACCACCTTTAAGGTCAAGACCTAAATTAATCTTAGAATTTGGTAAGATTTTATTGAGTGAGGATTGCTGCACAAAAGGAATACTTGGCAAGACATAAATAAGGCTTATGGTAAACACCAGCACAGCTAAAATAATGCGCCAACGTGACAATGACATGAATCACCTTCCAGCTAAAAGTAAGTACTTAGGCAAGAAAATTTATCCTGCACAAAGAAAAAATGTTTAGGGAGATTTTTTACATAAAGAGGTAAGAAAACGATAATTATGGGGAGATAGAAAAAATATCCTTACTCCCCTTTTTACCTAATTTTATTGTAACTTAAAAGAATAAAGTCCAAGGCGGTAACTTAGAAATTATAATGTTTCACATGAAAAATTAAGTTATTAGCTTTATTTACTTTTCATCAAACAGCGTTTTCTATGACAATTTGTATACTTGAACCTCAAGTATATTAAATGCCTCAACCACTTTTCTTTTCAATTTCCACTGTACCAGATGGTGAAGCAGGCTTGGAATTAGATTTGTATAAACCTCCAATTGCTCCCCTTGTTAAACGTAACTTTGACTCGCCACATTCGATGAAAACAGTTTCTGCATCCAATTCTAAAATACGCCCTATCATACCACCGGAAGTAACTACATAGTCACCACGTTTGAGATTTTCAAGCATATTTTTATGTTCTTGTGCACGTTTTTTTTGTGGACGAATCAACAAAAACCAAAAAATACCTAACATCAGAATAAGTGGGACAAATTGAATCAACATATCAGTACCACTGGCTTGACCTCCACCAGCAGGCGCACCCATGGCATAAGCAATGGAATCAAAAAACATAAAGCCTCCGAAAATTCTACTTTTCTTTAAAAACTTTGGACACTAAACACGACTAAGTGGCGCAGTATATCCATATTATAAAAAAGACGCAACACAAATATTTAATGTTTTTTTGTTAAGAAAAAATAAATCAGTACGTCCTCAACAACCTCTTAAGATAATTTACTTGGCACAAGCTCTAGCAAGGTAATTTCAGCCGGTGCACCAATGCGTATTGGAGGCCCCCAGTATCCAGTTCCTCTACTTACGTAAAGTTGCGTATTTTCAACCTCATATAGACCATGAATATAGGGTTGTACCAAGTCAGTTACATAAGTCCATGGAAAAAACTGCCCTCCATGGGTATGTCCTGATATCTGTAAATGGTAATTCACCTTTACAGCTTCATAAATACTTTGCGGTTGGTGTGCCAGTAAAATTTTAATATCCTCAGCACGACTACCACTTTGAGCTAAAATAGGATCTGAAACATGGCTTGATAGACGGGGAGCATAAATGTCCGGCACTCCGCACATAAGCAATCGCCGCCCATCACGCTCTATGACTTTATGCTCATTGTGTAAATTAATAAGACCAAGCTGTTTCACTAGTGCAAGCCATTGATCAATATTAGTATAGTATTCATGATTTCCACTTACAAAATAAACTCCTTCATGTGCTTTTAGACGAGCTAAGGGGCTAATTTCATCGTAAACATGTTTAACATGGCTATCGGAAAGATCGCCGGTAACTACAATAGTATCAGCTTTTAATTCTAAAATAGCATCGACTATTTTTTCTAATCTTTGCTTAGCAAAAGGTTTATTGATGTGCAAATCTGTCACTTGCACAATTTTAAAGCCATGAAAGGATTTAGGTAGGTTGCGCAAAGGAACAGTTACTTTTTTTATTTGTGGCAAAGCTAAAGCCTCATTGCTACCAAAAAAAACAAAACCTGCTGCAACACTGGCAAGACTGCCACTTATGGCATTTTGCATAAATACTCGACGCTCTTTATTGACAAGTAAAGGCGTTAAAACTTGTGACTTTTCAGAACAATTTCCTTTTAAATATTTTGCTTTCTTTATTTTTCCAATAAAACCTTTAACTAAAAGGAAAATATCATAAACTACCAATACAGTCACCAATATTGAAAGAGCTCCCATTGATAAATAACTAAAAAAAAGTGCTGTATCCACCCATGGGGGAGTTAGATTTTCTATGGAATTTGATCGTACATACATACGTAAGGGGATATTTGATAATGGAATGAAAAGAAAAAACCACAAAAAAATCTTATTAGTTTTAGAAAGTGAAGTACGGGATAATAAACGAAATCCACTATATAAAATGCCTAAAAACAATAAAACTGCCATCATTATAATATACTTAATCATCACTAACCTCTTTTTTGGCTCATTTACATATCATATTATCTTTGTCAAGTCAGATTTTTTTGAATAGCTACACAATGGCATAATTATTGCTTTAACATCTATATAACATGAGTTAATAAGTGCTTTGCAAAAGTTGGAAGGTTTGCAAGCAATGAGGGTGATATAAGGTCACCCTCTTGTTATTTTAGATATTTATATTCTAAATTATAGCTTACTATAAGACCTAAGCAATTTGGCATACATATTGCTTAGGTTAATATAACAAGAGGTTTGCAAAAGTTGGAAGGTTTGCAGGCTAAGAGGACAATGGAGGCATTGTCCTTTTTGTTTTTATAATACTTTAAAAACTTTCATTGTATTTGAAGAATAATCTTTTTTTGTAGTTTTTTTTATAAAGAAAAACATTAAAACTAGATTGACTGTAGTTTAAGCCGAATGAATAACCATTTTTTTAAAAATTTTTTTCTTAAATCAAAGGAAAAGTAAACTTTTACGTATCTTGTTTTTAAGTCGCTTGCCAAAAAAACGGTGCCCAATTTTCTGGCAATGCCTAAAAAACGTACAAACTTTTCTCGGTTGAACTTTCATAAAAATAGCATGGCAAACCTAGTAGCCCATGTGGTTCTGATTTTAAAAGTCAAGTAGTATAACGTAGTTTTAAAGACATGGATGCGTTGCTGT
>CAYJDL010000142.1:0-460 GCA_964368885.1 uncultured Desulfovibrionaceae bacterium
ATAATTTAAAAGAATCTCTTGTGCTGATAGATTTTTTGCCTAAGGATAATCCTGACTATTTCTTTATGCCCTTACGCCGTCTTTTAGGACGAATCGCCTTGCGACGTCATGAATATGACGCTCTTATGGGTATGTGTCGTCAGATTAAAAATAAATGTAAATGAAACGCTAATGTATTATTTTTTTGAGAAAATAATACATTAGCATGTTCTTAAAAACGATAAGAAAGTCCACCAAAAACTGTATACGTTACGGTTTTATTATTATCAACCATAGGGCTATCTAATATTGCCGAATCCATAAAGCGTAAACTACCGCCCACCATGGCAGAAATGTTTTGAGTGAAAGAGTATCCAATGCGTATACCTATGTTAGGCTCTAAGGCCATAGAGTCAACTTCGTACTTATCTAAACCGCTAATTGCAGCTTCACCTGCATCTACACTATAGTAATAATTAAT
>CAYJDL010000142.1:470-5234 GCA_964368885.1 uncultured Desulfovibrionaceae bacterium
TACAAAGGGCGTAATAAAAAATTTACTGATAAAGAAATTACGTTCATAGACAAAGTTACCCACAATGCCTGAATGCGTATTTAAAATATTGGTGGCAACGCTTGATCTTATTTGACCGCCAAATGGCATTTTAACTTCTGCTCCAATGCCTGCCAAAAGCGAACCAAAGCGATCATCCAAATATTGTAAGCGCATATCACTACTTCCACTGGCTTCAAAATTAGTAAAGTCATATTCAAGGAAGGCAGAAATGGTCAAAACATCATTAGGAGAATAACGTAAACCTGCCTGAGTACCTCTAATATAAGCATATTTTCCATTATAAGCAATAATTGGAATAGGTGTCCAACGGTCATAATCCTTATAAGGGCTTGATGAAAAAACTCCACCAGCACCAAACATCCACTGCCCCAAAGCCGGAGAAACAAAAAGCGTACTGACTATTATACAAAGCACAAAACAACGACTAAAAAAACGTAACATAGGGACTCCTTACAAATTAACTAAAAAACTGTGTAAATATTAACAGCAAAAAGTTTGCCAAATAAATAGAGAAATAAAGAAAGAGTAATATTATTTTTTTATTATGACATTTACTGAACATAGTGGAAAGAGTATTTACTTACATTTATAAAAAAAACTTTTAAAAAACAATCATCATTTGATAAAAAGAAAGGATGCATGAGAGTTTGAGTGAGAAGGGAAACATTTTTGCTAATTGTTAACTTTAAGCAAAAAGTTTCCCCAAAAAGAGTTAATCAGTGTTTCCTTTATTAAGCCAAAATTGAATACTTTTATATAAAACTTGTGGGTTGATCGGCTTAGTTATGTGGTCGTTCATGCCGTGGGCTAAGCTAATCTCCTTATCTCCACTCATTGCATGAGCTGACATAGCTATAACCGGTAAGTTGCTAAATTTTTCTTGCTGGCGAATTTTTTGACTAGCTGTTAGACCATCCATTACAGGCATTTGAATGTCCATAAGAACAAGATCATAATATTGCTTTTCAAGCATTTCTAAAGCTTCTTGTCCATTATTTGCAATATCGACACTATAGCCAACTGTGCTTAAAAGTTCTTCAGCAATAAGCTGATTAATTTCATTGTCTTCTACAAGTAATAAATGAGCTGTACCCTTATATTGAGTTTGCAAGTTTATATCTTGACTGTCTAGACTTTCAATGTTGAATTCTTCCGTTCCCAAAGTAAAATTGCATCAAAATAAAATGTTGAACCTTCATCTACTACACTTTCCACCCAGATACTACCACTCATCATTTCTACTAAGGAACGTGAAATGGCAAGACCAAGTCCGGTACCTCCATATTTGCGAGTAACCGATGTATCCGCTTGTGAAAAAGCAGAAAATAAACGTCCAATTTGCGCTTGACTAAGTCCGATGCCTGTATCTTTAACCGAAAATAAGCAATATATATTCTTATCTTCAGTCATGCTACATTCAATGTTAATAAGTATGGAGCCAACTGTTGTAAACTTTATAGCATTGCTTACAAGGTTAAAGAGTACTTGTTTTAAACGTAAGGAATCTCCAAGTAAAATATCTTCAGCATACAGACCTGTTTTAATATTTAGAGTAAGACCTTTTTCATGAACTAAAGGAAGGTATAAATCTGTTAATTCAGAACATACATGAGCTAAGCAAAATGGTCTTTTCTCCATTTCCAATTTGCCAGCTTCAATTTTAGAAAAATCTAAAATATCATTAATAATACGCAAAAGATTATTGGCAGAAAACATGGCTTTTTGCAGGAAATTTTCTTGCTCACTTTCTAGGCTTGTTTGTTCTAATAGATGCAATAAGCCTAAAATACCATTCATAGGAGTACGAATTTCATGACTCATATTTGCTAAAAATTCACTTTTTGCTTGAGCATTTTTCTCAGCCAATTCTTTAGCCAAACGTAAATCTATTTGAGTTTCTTCGATTTCTTGCAACACAGCCTTAAGTTCTCGTAAATCACGGATAAAAGAAATAATTCCATAACTATCCTTGTACTTTATGCGACTTAAGGACATTTCAAGGGGCAAGTATTCTTGTGTAATAGGATGTATGCCGGCAAACTCTAAGCGTGCAAAACCTTTTTTAAAAGTTTCTTCAAAAGCCCAGCCAATAAGTTCTAAGGAAGATAGGCCATCAGGCTGTACACCGGGAAAGGTTTTAGAAAAATTATCCATATATTCTTTTTTATTATCAAAACCAAAAAGCGTAGCGCATGCCTTATTGCAATCAATAAGTTCACCCTGATTGCTCCAGAAATTAACTCCCATCGGTAAGGTGTCAAGCATAAGTTGATTACGCATTTCTATTTCTCGTAATAGATTCTCTGATGCTTTGATTTCACGCAAGTCTCTTGAAAAGCTAACGATTAATTTTTTACCGTCAAGTTCGGCACGAATTAGAGTTTTTTCTACCGGAATAAGCGTACCATCCAATGTTTGATGTAGCCATTCAAATTGCGAAAAACCATGCTCTAAAGTGTAGGTGAGATGTTTTTTTGTAGCTTCACGTGTGAGACTTCCGTCAGGCTGCTTAAAGGGGGTGAGTTTTGTATAATGAGCATGATAATCTTGCTTTCTTTCAAGACCAAACATGTGTAAACATGGTAAATTACAGTCAACTAAATTGAAATTTTCATCCCAAATATGTACAGCAATAGGCATAGTATTCAGCATAAGCTGTGAATACTGCATAGCTTGCTCCGTTTGCATCTGAAAGGTCTTCAGCTCTCGTAAATCTCTACAGTAAGTTATAATAATATTATCATCATTATAGTGTGAGCGAACTAAAATAATTTCAACAGGTAAGGGAGTTTTATCAAGAGTTTGAAGCATCAATTCAACACGTAAATAGCCTTCATTAAATGCTTTAGCTATATATTCCTGGTGTAATGTTTTTGTTGGTAAAGCATTATCCTGATATTCCGGATAACATTGTTCAAAATTTTCTTTAAATTCTTGTTTACTCTTAAATCCAAAGGTACGCAGTGTTTCTGAATTACAATCAAATAATTCATTTTTTTTATTTCTAAACCAAATACAAAGAGGTATATTGTCAAGAATAACTCTATTGCGAGATTCGGCATGAAGATTTTTTAATTTTTGTAATTCAATTTCACGCAAATCTTCTATATATTCCACCACCATTGGCCTTTGATCATATTCAATGCGACGCATTACAACATTTGAAGGAATGAGATTTTTGTCGCTATCGCTCCATAACCATTCTAAACAAACTTCACCAAGTTCAAAAGCTTGATGAATTTGTGCAAGGGAATAATCAATTGAAAGCTGTCCGTTTGCTTGGATTTTTGGATAAAATTTACCTGGTGTATTTTGATATTCATATTTGTCATTAATATTTAACAACTGTAAAAAGCGTAGGTTACAGTCGATCAACTTGCCATCTTTGTCCCATAGACACACTGCTACAGGTAAAGCATTTAACATAGCTTTAGCATTTTTATCAGTGGCATATTTTTCTTCTAATGTTTCCATAACGCCCTTAATGGATAAAAGGTGACTTGCTATATAAATTTGACCTAAATGTTCAAATCTATTTAAAGTATATTCAACCATTTCCTCTTTACCATCTTCACGCAAATGTGTCCAAAAAAACTGACAAAATCCTTCCGTTAAGCATGACTCAAAATAATACTTTCCTAGGGTAACCGAGTCTTCACCATTTGGCTGAGTACGTGGAGTATGCTTATAAAAATTAACAGGATGCTCTGAAACATGATTTAGCCCTAGATAGTGCAAAAAACTTTCAGACGCATATAAAGGAGTGCCATCGGCTGTCCAACAACAAAAAGGAATCTTCATAGAACCTAAAAGCATGTGTAAAAACTCGTAGGAATCAAAATCATGAGTATCTTTGGAGTTAATCATAATTATACCTTAATGTTGTTGTAAATAAAGACTAACTGATAGGTAAAAAGCAAATATTCTAAAAAAGACAACTTATATACATATTATCATCTATATACTAAATTTTCAACATGATTTTTAAGCAATAATTTCAAGGTAATACAAAGTAGCCTGTAATTCTATGAAATTTTGACTATAAAATCAACATAATTTATTTTTTTTGAAAATTGGAAAAGTTTCAATATTTTTAAAATTGGTCTGAAGAGGACTTTTTATGAAACAAAAGATCCTCTTCAGAATACAAGAACAAATCAGCGTTTTCTTAAGGGGTTACGATGGGAAAATTACTTGGAAATACATCAAGCATGGCTAATAATTCCATAAGCTTTGATACATCGCCTTCGCTTGTAAGTAATTTTTTTTCCTTCAATTCTTTTATAACTTTGGCAGTTTCCTTGCCGTATATCAATGCCGTTAAGGCTTGCTGTGGTAAAGTTAAGGTTAAATGAGGATTGGCTTTTAATTTAAGGCTATAATTAAGCACAGAATTTCCAAGGAAAAGTGTATAATCTTTTTTGGTATCTGTAAGCTTAATATTAATTATGATGTTTTTATCCTTTGCCTTTTGCGCATTTAGACGAATTCCCATATAATCAAAAGTCAGTTCGGGCGGCATAACTTTCAAAGTGTCGGAACTTCCTGTACTAATGCTTACCTCTGGAATGCCATTTCGTAACTCAAAAGCACCCTGCAAGTAAATATTACGCCAAGGACCGGATTCAGCTTGATAACCCATTTGCTCAAAAGCATTTGCAAGTAAATGTTTAGCCTTAGTATTTTTGGGATTTGCAAAAACAACATGTTTAAGCACCTCAG
>CAYJDL010000142.1:5244-5771 GCA_964368885.1 uncultured Desulfovibrionaceae bacterium
ATTCACCCTTGGCAAAGCTTTGCTTAGCTTTTTTTAAAATAGCATTTTCTCCGCCCATGTATTCTACATATTTTTTAGCGGCATTTTCAGGTGGAAGATTAAATAAATCAGAAGGATGACCTGAATACCAACCAAGATAACGCTGATAAATGGCACGGCTATTATGTTCTAATGTTCCATAATATCCACGGTTTGCCCAAGTGTGTCCAAGCGAATCGGGTAAAGCAATCATTTCGGAAATTTCCGAAGCAACATAGCCCTTATTCATAAGATTAACCGTTTGATCATGGATGTATTTATATAAATCTCTTTGTTTTTCCAAAGCGACAATAATATTTTCAGTGCCCCACATTGGCCAGTGATGTGATTGAAAGCGCACTGTAGCTTGACCTGCCCAAAGGTCCAATGCCTCGTTAATATACTTAGACCAAACAAGAGCATCACGCACTTGCGCTCCACGCAAGGTTAAAATATTATGCATAGTAGCGCAAGAATTTTCAGCCATCCAAAGGGCTTTAAATTGAGGA
>CAYJDL010000143.1:0-2114 GCA_964368885.1 uncultured Desulfovibrionaceae bacterium
ATAGCCGTACCAAGTACAAAATAAAGCAATAGAGCAAGACAAAGGCTAAATAAAGCAATGGTTCCGGCAATTTTATGAACAAGACGAATATTAAATTTTAACATATTTATTTAACCTATATATTTGTTATATAACGCAAGTAGAGGTATTTTTACGCATTAACAATGCGCAACTTTCAATATGGGCAGTATGAGGAAAAAGATCTATGGCACTAATTTGCTTTAGTTCATAATCTTGGCTTAAAAGAGCAATATCACGAGCAAGAGTTGCGGGGTTACACGAAATATAAAGAATACGCTTAGGTTTTACTTTCATAATACCTTGTATTACTTTAAAATCCATACCAACACGAGGTGGGTCAGCTATAACTATATGTGGCTTTGGCCAAGTATTTGATATTTTTTCCACAATATCTTCTACTGTATATGCTAAGTAATGACAATTGGTCAAGCCCAAATTTTGCGCATTTTCCTCTGCCATTTCAATGGCTTTAGAATTACTTTCAAGACCATAAAGAGCCTTGGCACTTTTAGCAAATGCAAGGCTTGGAGCACCTACGCCACAATATAAATCCCAAATAATTTCATCACGTTGTATATTTACAAATTGATTTGCCTGAGCACATAAATATTCAGCCGCAAAAGAATTTACTTGAAAAAAAGAATCATACCTAAATTTATATTGCACATCGCATAATGTTTCATGTAAATGCTCTTGCCCAAGACTGGTAATACACCTTTGGCCTTGAGCATATAAGGATTCACTTGTACGCTCTTCATGTACAAAGCCAATAATACCAAGGTCACAAGATAATAGTTCATGACCAAGTTTTGCAATAAGTTCTTGTGTTTTTTGGCAAGCTTGAGCAGTGATAAGTTGGATGTGATAACCGCTATGCTCAGGGCTTGATGCAGTTTTGCGTATAATTACATGTCTCCAAAGCCCTTGAGCTTCATTATTATGATATTGAGATGACTTAGAATTTTTTTTAGAAGGTGGTAATTGACGATTATGTTTTGAACTTTGCCAAGGCTTAAAATTCAAAGCTTGCATTAATTTTTTTAATTTGGATAAAATTTTATCATATCCATTTGGCATAATTAAACAATTTGGAGTTGCTATCACCTTGTGTGAAGCAAGAGCACGTTGACCCAAGATTAAATTAGAAGTATTGCTATCACTGCCAATGGCAAATTCCATTTTATTACGATAATGCCATAGTTTAGGTGAAGCATAAATTTTTGAAAAAGGTATATGTTTTAGTTTGGCAATGCGCTGCAAGGCGTCTTTTAAGATCTTTTCCTTCCAAAAAAGCTGTTGTTCATAAGCTAAAGCTTGTATGGGGCAACCGCCGCATTCATTAGCATGAGGACAGGCACAAGGAATAATATGTGGTGTTTGCTCTAAAACCTCTTTGCAAATTGCTTCGGAAAAATTCTTCTTGTTCTTGGTAATTTTGGCAAGAATTTTTTGACCGGGTAGGGCGTTTTGAACAAAAATTACTTTTTGGTCATTAATACGACCAATTGCTCTACCATCGTGACTTAAGGAAGTAAGGGAAATTTCTATATATTGCTCTAACATGAATTGTCATGTAACCTAATTTAAATTAAAATAAAAGAAATAAATTTTAAAGTAAATATTACTAAAATTTAAGGGAAGCTTTTTTAGTAAGCTTCCCTTAAATTTGTTGAGGTTAAAAGGCAAATAGGAGTTTATTTTGTCTACAGGAGGTTTGTTTATTGTATTTATCCGTATATGTAAAAGCGTTAATACGCTGGAATTATAAGTTTAAATTTTCTGTTAGTCGGCTGTTCCCTTTTACCAAGTACTACTTATCCATTACCAAAGTGTGCATCATTATTTTTTTCGTGTTTACGGTTTTTATGTCTATTTATTTTATCTTTTCGCCCTTTTCCATCTTTTCCATTTTTTCCATGCCCACGACCTTCAAAGGCTAAACCATTTTTTCCAAAGCGATATTTATTCATAAAGTGCGTTCCAGGTGCTAGCCCTAAAGCCTTATCCAGAGCAAGACCTAAACTTTGTTTTTCAGTATGCATTTGGTCACGTAAGCCAACAATTTCCTTGGCTACAGCTGATACGGCTGAAAC
>CAYJDL010000143.1:2124-5663 GCA_964368885.1 uncultured Desulfovibrionaceae bacterium
TTTGTAATGCTTTCAATTCTTGTTGTTTAATATATAAAGAGTTGCGAAGCGGTCTATAGTTTTCTTGCCAAGCCTGCATAAGCTTTAGAGCTTCTGCACGTTGTGCTTCGCTAAATCGTTCTTGTTTGTGCTGTTGATGTTTTGATCTATCGTTTTTATTGTCATCATTAGCATTTGCACCAACTGCGCCACCAATAAGTAAGGTTAAAGCCATTAAAGATACTATAAATTTACTTTTTTTCATATTCAATCTCCTTTGTTTTTACCTTGGCTATATGCCGTGGTTATGCTTGACGTATAGCAAAGCTCGTGCCAAAATAAAACAATAAGATAAAACTTTGAAATTAAATGAAATAATTATAAATAGTCTTATAAATTTGTGCTTTGGATGTTGAATGTTTTTTATACACTACATTAAAAAATCTGGCTAAATTTTATACAGATGTACATTTTTTAGCCAGACTTAAGGTAAAAGTAGGTGGAAATAATTAGAAGACTTATGCGCTTTTTTCCAGATTATGACCATTATTAGGTCATTTTGGCATTGTTAAAATAAATCTTGGAGCGTTTTTCCTCGCAATGACTTTGCGTGTCACCGTAAGTTATTGCGAGGAGTGTCGCTGGAAAATTACTTTAACAATAGGGCTTAGTGCGACATGACGTGGCAATCCATGCCTTTAAAAATCACGTTAAACAATGAACAACTACATACTAAGAATATTCTTGCTGATTAAAGGCAATAACCACATTTTAAAAAACTCTTTTGCTTTATACGTAGAAAGTTTTTTAAAAGGATAAGAAAATTTTTTACTCAAGCATACTTAGCAGTTTTGCTACTCTTTCAGGATCAAAATCATTATGCACATGAAGTAATTGATCTTGATTTTCCTGCTGCATAGCGTCAACAATTCCATTTGCTTGTTGCTCATTTAATCTTGTTGGCTTTGGTGCTGGCGAACTTGGTAAAACTACAGCAGCAGAACTAGCAATAGAAGACATTTCTGTCGCACTTTGTGGTGTAGCATGTGTTGGAATTATGGGTCTAAAAGCTGAAAATGCTGCCATGCGATCATTATTTACTGGACGTATGGGAGTTGGTAGTTCCATTGACATATTTTACCTCCGGGTATTTTTTGCTCTTGGGACATATTATTGCAAAATTATGCAAATAACATTCCAATTCCTACTTCCAGAAAAAGCCGATTAAAGGCAATAGTCACATTTAACGCAAGTATGACGTAATAAGTGAATCATAAAGAGATGTTGCTTCAAAGGCTCGTGAAGCCATAATTTGTCTAAATTTAAGGCTAACACACATATTATTTTCACGCATTTCTTGCATGGCTTGTTCATACCATTGGGTCGAAGATAGTACTAATACACTATGAAAATTTTTCGCCGCCGCACGCAACATGCAAGGTCCACCAATATCAATTTCTTCAACAGCTTGCAATAAGGATAATTTTCTTTCAACTGCTCCGGCAAAATTATATAAATTGACGCATACTAGGTCAAAAGTTCCTATGCTATGTTCTTGCAATGTTTTCATATGCTCTGGAGAGCTTTTGTCCGCAAGAATGCCGCCATGAATTTTAGGGTTAAGGGTTTTGACTCTACCGTCTAAAATTTCAGGAAAATTTGTAACATCGCTCACCTTAGTAATATTAAGCCCAAGGTTTTCCAAGAAGGAAAAAGTACCGCCAGTAGAAATTATTTCTACATTATTTTCAGCTAAAAATTTACCAAAAACATCAAGATTACTTTTGTCCGTAACCGAAACAATAGCACGTCTTATAGGTAAAAAATCCATACTTTCCTCCTTGAATAATTTAAAAATGTTATTATGCAAGTAATGCAACTTGAGGCAAGACCAAGTAAAATTTTTTTAGGTAGGAAAATACTTCCATTTTATTAAGCCTAATATATAATGCCTATTCAAGCAATGAGTAATACTATGTAATTTAGCTTATAGCCTTTTTCTTTTCAATTGTAAACATTGTTTTATTATAAGTCAAATGAACTTATCATTATGATAAAGGCAAATCACCCCTTTTTGCTGATGCCTATCAGTTGAGGATGTCATGAACATAGCTATAAGAACGCTTATCATACAAGGGAATTAATTGCCTTTTGATAGCCAATAATGCAGCGTATTATATAAAATATTAGCTTCAATGGGTTTTGTAATGTGATCATTCATCCCATGTGAAAGGCTTATTTCTTTATCTCCCTTCATGGCATGAGCAGACATGGCAATGATTGGTAGTTTTTCGTATTTTTCTTGCTCACGTATTTTTTGTGTTGCGGTATATCCATCCATAACAGGCATTTGAATATCCATAAGTATAATATCGTAATTATTTTTATCAAGCATATCAAGAGCTTGTTGACCATTTTCTGCTATATCTAAAGTATAGCCTGCTGCCAGCAATATTTCTCTAGCAACAATTTGATTTATTTCATTATCTTCCACAAGTAATAAGTGAGCAGAAGGGACATAGTCCGCCATGCAATCACTATCACATTGTACATTTTGCCCATGCTCTGTTGGCATGTCTTTGGCCAGAGGGAATGCTACGGTAAAAGTAAAGGTTGTGCCTTTGTTAAGTTCACTTTTTACTGTAATTTCCCCGCCCATGAGATTAATAATACTTTGAGAAATAGCCAGCCCCAGACCTGTACCACCATATTTGCGGGTAACGGAACTATCAGCCTGTGAAAAGGCTGAAAATAGTTTATTAATTTGACTTTCTGATAGCCCAATACCTGTATCACTTACGGTTGTAGTGCAATGAAGCATTCCATTTTGTATATTGCTTTCTGCTTCTAAGAATATTTTTCCACCTGAGTTAGTAAATTTGATGGCATTACTTATGAGGTTAAAAGCTACCTGTTTGAAGCGCAAGGAATCACCAACAATATAAACTTCGGCATGTTCACTGCAAGATATGTCTAAAATTAGACCTTTTTCTTTACAAGCATGACCGTATAAATCTGCAACATCTTGACCAAGACTGTGCAAGATAAATGGATGTTTTTCTATTTCCATCTTGCCTGCTTCAATTTTGGAAAAATCCAAAATATCATTAATGATACGCATAAGATTTTTAGCGGATGTTGACATTTTATTCACATAATCTTGTTGTCTATGGTCTAATTGCGTTGTGCTTAAAAGATGCAATAAACCAAGGATGCCATTCATGGGAGTTCGGATTTCATGGCTCATATTAGCCAAAAACTCTCCCTTGGTCTTGGTGCTTTGTTCAGCAAGTTCTTTAGCTTCAAGTAATGCTCGTTCATTTTCTGCAATTTCATAAAGCATGCGTCTTTGTTCACGTAAATCTCTAAAATAAAAAATAAGCCCATTTTTACCCTGATAGGAAGTGCGTGTGGCAAAAAGCTCTACGGGAATACTTTCATTTGTAAAGGGGTTTATGCACATCATTTCTGTTGTTAGGTGTCCAACATTACTGACTATATCAAGTTGTTCTTGCAAAACATCCACGGAGCGTCTGCCATCTGGTTGAAACTCTGGATGT
>CAYJDL010000144.1:0-5563 GCA_964368885.1 uncultured Desulfovibrionaceae bacterium
CATTTAATCTTAAATTTATTAAGTGACGGTTCTGGTTAATTGTATTTACTTTTATCTGATTTACTTATACTGTATTTAAAAGATGGGGCGGGGGTAGAGCTTTCGTCTCATCTCCCGCCCGGCACAGCCCATTGGGGGCCAAGGCCATTCCCCTAAGGGCGGGTTTTTTTTGATTAAATGGGGAATGCTTTATTTAATTTGTATTTATAAGTAATACACATAGCTTTTAGTATTAAATATTAAAGCCGGATAAAATGAGACCACTATGGAAAAATTGCAAAAAGAAGCATTGCAAGTTACTAAAGAATTAATAGCAAAATTTATCGAAACACGCACCATTTCGCCGGGAAACTTTGCAGAAACTTTTCCAGCTGTGTATAAAGTGGTGCTCCAAACTATTTCTCAAGAACAAATAAAAAAATAGAGTATATGCCTTTGGAAACAAATAATCAAAAGTCACCACAAGAACTATCTCAAGAGTTGGCCCAAGGCGAACAAGAAAAAAAACATTCCCTTGCAGTTTCTGCTATGTTTGGGCGTATTGTAAATTGGTATGATTTTTTAAATACTTTTCTTTCTTTTGGCTTAGATAAATATTGGCGGCGCAAGCTAGTACAAGAGGTGCGTCTTGGTCCCACAGGACGAGTGCTGGATTTAGCAGCCGGAACTCTTGATGTCTCTTTGGCAATTCGTAAGCATTTTCCGCAAGCAACTGTACCTGCCTTGGATTTTTGTCCTCCCATGCTTTTAAAGGGACGCAAGAAATTGTCTAATTTTAATGCTAAATATATTTTGCCTGTAGGTGCTGATGCAAAAAATCTACCTTTAGCTGACAATAGTGTAGATTGCATTACAATTGCCTTTGGCATTCGTAATATTTTACCTTATCACAATGCACTTGAGCAAATGCACAGAGTATTAGTTCCGGGTGGGCGTGTTTGCATTTTAGAATTTGGTTCCGGAAAAAATAAAATTTGGGGCGGCTTATATAATTTTTATTTACGCAAATTTTTACCTCAAATTGGCAAAATTTTTTCTAGGGATGCCAATGCATATAGTTATCTTGCGCAAACAATAGCAAATTTTCCCACAGCTAAAGATTTGGAAAGAAAAATGCTTATGGCAGGTTTTAAAAGTGCATGGCATACACCCTTGACATCCGGCATAGTATGCTTACATGTAGGTGAAAAAGCAAGAACATAGCTTGTAGCTAGGTATTGGATTTCTATAAAGTCAACATTTGTTTATACTCTAAATTAGTGTAATAATGTTATTCATAGCGTCAGATACAAAGACTAAATTGATATTAGTTTCGTGAAACCCAAATAAGCCACAGCCCAAAGCCTAAAGCAAATAAGCCCATGGCTCGTAAATGAGAGCTTGGTCGTTGTGATAAAGAATATAAGCGTTTTCGGATAGTTTTAGGAATAACGATCCATGGTAGAGTTTCAAAAATAAAGGCCAAGCCTAATGCCGTCAAAAAAAGGTCTAAGTCAAAGTTCATGGTGTATTTTGAAATATTTTTTAAATTTTGTAAAGAGCTAATTACTGTGATACAGTTGTGCTTGCAATTTTGAAAAGTTTTGCGCATACTGCATAACCTGCGGAGGGTACAGAACTATTTTAGAATAAGACATAGCCTTTCACATTGATGAAAATGAGGGGTTTTATGCATATACTTTTTGTAGTAGCTACACATGATGAGTGGAATGGAGCAAAACCTAGTTATTTATCGCCCATAACACCGCAAGTAGCTGAGCAAAAGATACATTATTTTACAGATGAACAGGAAAGAACTAATGGTTTTTTAATTACCGGAGTGGGACCTATAAATGCTGCCCTTTCTATGGGTAGAGCATTGTATTATTTAAAAAGGAAACACATTGTATTTAATATTGTGGTGGCGGATGAATTTTTTTTACAAAAGGACCCATGTGTTCACATTGGGCAATTTAATATTGGTCTTGCCGGATCATTTGATTTACAAAAAGCACCATTGTGTACACATTGGCGAATTACTAAAGAAATTTATCCCGAATTTGGTTTGGTTGAGGGTGACACAGTAAATGCAGTTGCCCTTGGTTTCCCACAATGGCACAGTGCCGATAATGTAGTTTGGGATGTACTTCAACTGCCTGAATTATTGTATTTACAAGATGGATTACGTCATAGCCCTATTCAGGGTACGGCATCATCGTTGACAGTTGCCGGAGTGACTTGTTGTCCATCAAGAGCAGAAAAATTATCGGCTCCTTATACAGAACCCTTACTTGAAAATATGGAAGGTTTTTCCTTGGCTTTAGCTTGTGCTCGTTATAACATACCTTTTTTAGAAATACGTACAGTTTCAAATCTTGTGGGCACTCGCAATTCAGAATTTCGTGCTTTTGGGACTGCTCTAAGTGCAATGCAGTCCGTTGTGGAACATCTTCTTTCACAAAATTGGAAATAATATGCAAGAATTAAAATCTCGTTTAACCATTGAATTTCCATTAATAGAATCAGCTTTGCAAAAATCTTGTGCCGATTTACCTCAGACTGTCAGACCAATTGCAGAGCATATTTTTTCTGCCGGTGGAAAGCGTTTACGACCTTTCCTAGTTGTCATCATGGCAAGATTTTTTGGTTATCAAAACCAAGATATCTATGACCTTGCTGTTTGTATGGAGATGCTTCATGCGGCTACTTTATTGCATGATGATATTTTAGATGGTGCCGATACAAGACGAGGTAGCATTGCGGCGCATAAATGTTTTGACTTGAATAGTACCATTTTGGTCGGTGATGCCTTACTTGCAGCAGCTAATATGCGTGTAAGTCAATATGATGATGTGCGCCTTTGCCGATGTTTTTCAGAGGCTACCTTGCAAACAGCAACAGGTGAAATTTTAGAAATTCAGTATTTACGTCGCCTAGATCAATCTCCCGATATATATGATAAAATTGTTCTAGGCAAGACTGCATGGCTTTTGCGTGCTTCTTGCCTTATGGGTGCTTTAAAGGCAAACGTTTCTGACAGTACTTTAGAGGCTGTAGCAAATTACGGTCAAGAGCTTGGAATGGCTTTTCAAATGGTGGATGATGCTTTAGACTTTGCCCCCGAAGCTATTACGGGAAAACCAAGCGGTGGGGATCTTTGCGAAGGTAAATTAACTCCACCTATTCGAATGTATAGGGAAAGTCTACATGGTAAAGCTCAAAATGACTTTGACCTTGCCTTTAGCACAGGCTCCTTTACGCCGGACGAAGCGGCAAAACTTGGTGAAGAAATTTGCCGTCTTGGCTTTGATTTAAAGACACGCCAAATAGCCGGAGCATCTCTTGATAAAGCTCGAGAAAGTTTGCATATTTTAAATGCAGATAACGCCGCAAACGATTCTAATGAACAGGAATTTACAATTTTAATGCAAATGGCTGATTATGTACAGCAAAGACAAAAATAATTTGTTAGCGTTTACCTATAATTTTTTAACTAGTATTGATGGAGTATTGCATGCTACAGCGCATTGAAGTAGGTTTGCACTCACATATTGAGGACACACTTGGAAGAAAAACAGCTTTACATATTGCCAAGGCATTAAACATTAGCATAGGGAATATACGCCAAATCAATGTTTTTACCATAGTTGGTTTGTATTAAATACTAATACAAATAATAATTGATGACGGTGTTTTGCATGACCCTGTAATGCAAATAGCCAGTAATAAATCCCTTCCTTTGGCTTCTACCGCAACAGACTTTATTTTGGAAGTAGGCTTTAGGCCGGGTGTTACAGATAATGAGGCTCGTACCGCAAGAGATACTGCCGCCATGGTTTTACAATTGCCAAGAGAAAGTTTACAAGTCTACACTGCCATTCAATATCGCTTTAGCAGCGATTCAAATAATAAATTAAATCTTGATACAATTGAAAATATAGCAAAAAATTTACTTTGTAATGAATTAATCCAGCGTTATCGTATTAAAAGTCTTAAGCAGTGGCAAGATCAAGGTGGTTTTGAAGCACAAGCGGCTAAGGTTACAGGTTTTGCCGATACCAGCGTTGGTGTTTTTGCCCTATCTCAAATAGATGATGAGTCTATGATGCAGGTAAGCAGGGACAATACCCTTGCTTTAAACTTATTGGAAATGCAAACTATTCGCAATTATTTTCAGCGTGATGATGTAAAAACATCAAGACATGAATTGAATTTACCACAAGACCCAACAGATGCCGAATTGGAAGTATTGGCTCAAACTTGGTCAGAGCATTGCAAACATAAAATTTTAGCTTCACGTATTAACTATTACAATGCTGAAACCGGAAAAAGCGAAGAAATTGACAATCTCTATAAAACTTGCATTCGCAAAGTAACCGCTAATATCCGTAAGAGTCTTGGAGAACACGATTTTTGTAAATCAGTATTTAAGGACAATGCCGGAGTAATATCATTTATTGGAGCTTTTGATGCTTGCATTAAGGTTGAAACTCACAATAGTCCATCAGCTCTTGACCCTTATGGTGGTGCTCTCACCGGTATTGTGGGGGTTAATCGTGACCCTATGGGAACAGGTATGGGCGCAGAACTTGTGTGTAATACCAATGTTTTTTGCTTTGCCTCACCTTTTTATGAGCAAGCCTTGCCACCACGTCTTTTGCACCCTCGTAGGGTTTTGGAAGGTGTTCGAGAAGGTGTTGAGCATGGAGGCAATAAGTCCGGCATACCTACCGTAAACGGTTCTCTTGTTTTTGATGAAAGATTTTTAGGTAAACCATTGGTTTATTGCGGAACTGTGGGCATAATTCCAACGACGGTCAATAATAAACCAGGGCATGAAAAACAAGCTCAAGTTGGCGATATTATTGTTATGGTTGGTGGTCGCATTGGTAAAGACGGTATTCATGGTGCTACTTTTTCTTCAGAAGAGTTGCATGAAGGTTCTCCGGCTACTGCCGTACAAATAGGCGATCCCATAACTCAGCGTAAAATGTATGATTGTATTATGCGAGCCAGAGACCTTGGGCTTTATAATGCTATTACTGATAATGGTGCCGGTGGCTTATCCTCTTCTGTAGGTGAAATGGCTGAAGATACAGGAGGTTGCATTTTGGACTTAGCCAAAGCACCTCTTAAGTATGATGGCTTACGCCCTTGGGAAATTCTTATTTCCGAAGCTCAAGAGCGCATGACCTTAGCAATTAGCCCTGAAAAATTAGATACCTTCCTTGCTCTTGCTAGGGAAATGGATGTAGAGGCAACAGCTCTTGGTACTTTTACTGATTCCGGTTATTTCCATATTGTTTATGATGATAAAATTGTAGCACATTTATCTATGGATTTTATGCATAACGGTGTGCCTCAGCTAGAATTACAAGCCCATTGGCAAAGACCACAGCATAATGATAATGACATTACTGTTGAGGATGCCAAGCAAGGTTCCTTACTTAAAGCTATGCTTGGGCGACTTAATATTTGCTCAAAAGAATATATTGTGCGTCAATATGACCATGAAGTACGAGGTGGATCGGTAATTAAGCCTTTGATAGGGATAAAGCGTGATGGTCCCTCAGATGCCGCTGTT
>CAYJDL010000145.1:0-1123 GCA_964368885.1 uncultured Desulfovibrionaceae bacterium
CGTACACACGATTTCCAATCGTGCTCCTTCGACCAGCTCAGACACCTCTCCGCTTGAACAAGAAATCTTTTACATTAATTGTTAAAACTTGGCAAGCAATTTTAGAGCTTTTGAAGAATATTTTATTTTTTTGTGTAATTATTCATAATTTAAGTACTTTTCTTTCATGACATAATATTGAGATTAGAATAAAGTATATGAAAACACTTACATCAATATAAAAAATAAGTAACCATCAACCTAAAACCTAATTTGACAAGTTCAAAAATGAATTTTAGATTACAGTCTGTGCCTATCTAAAAAAAGCTATACTGTGTGTTTTTCACAGTTTGTTAACGTAGCACAAAATGACTTACACCTTTATCATTAGGATGTTTTATGTCAAACCTTGATACACAATTATCAGCTCAATATAATTGTTGCTCACCACCCTTTGCTCTTTTTCCTTGGAATCAGCCCTTTTTGGAAAATGCCCTTGAGTATATAAGCAAACAGTGTCAGGGCGATATTGGTCGATCAACCATTATTATGCCTCACAATCGCCCACAACGCTATTTACTTGAATTGTTTAAAAAAAATAATCAAGGAAAACCAGCTTTGCTGCCTCGCATGTTTACCCTTGAAGAAATGCGCATGCTGTTTTTAGGTAAATGGCACAAGCAAAGTGTGCGCCAAGCTTCCATGTTAGATAGCGTGTATCTTCTTTATCAAGCTGTTAAAAATATTCCTCAAAATAATGATATATATGATTTATCTTTTGCAAATATGGATTTAGCAACATTTTTGCCTTGGGGCATAAGATTAAAAAATCTTTTTGAAGAATACATGCAGCAATTATTACCGGTACATGATATTGAACATATGCAAGGTGAAGTGTCAGAATTTGCAGTGTCACTACTAAGTGTTTTAGGTCGCATTCATCATAATTATCTAGAGCTATTGCATGAATATGGATGGACAACTGCCGCTTTGGATGCAAAAAACATTGCTGAATATTTGCAAGAAAACCCCATGGACTTGCCAGAGCTTATAAAGCCTGATCATAGTCAAAATAAGCATGTTTTTATCTTAGGATTTTCTACATTAACCTTGGCAGAAGACACGCTTTTACGCTCTTTATGGA
>CAYJDL010000145.1:1133-4209 GCA_964368885.1 uncultured Desulfovibrionaceae bacterium
CCAAAATTTTAAAAATCAGGCTCACTGGTCATGTCAAGAACACCTTACATGGATAAGAAAATGGAAAGCCGAGACTATATGGGCAAGCGATTATTATGAACATAAACCCATGATGCACTTTATAGCCGGATATGATGTTCACTCTCAATTACTAGCTTTACAAAATGATTTATCTAGCTCCGGAAGCGATGTAGCGCACAAAAGCACTGCTATAATTTTAACTTCTCCACACCTACTCCTACCAACTTTACATCATTTACCTGAACAAAACTTTAATGTTTCTATGGGTTATCCTCTTGAAAAGTCATCCCTTTTTAATCTTATAGAAAGCCTTCTAACTTTACAAGAAGGGACTAGAGGCGATGTTCAAGTAAATGACAACCTTGATACAGAAAATATTGTACACAGCAATCGCCGTTATCATTGGCGCACATTATTGCATTGTTTACGTCATCCCTTTGTTCAGATGCTAGAAGTAAAAGCATTAAATACATTAGCTGAGGATACTTCCTTTATTACTGTATCCTTGCGTAGTTATGTTATTGTAATAGAAAAAAATCTTCGTAAAGGTAAGCGTTTTGTTAGCGTGGAAGATGTAATAAATATTTTACGTTTGGACGGTTATTGTGATAATGAATTAGATTTATTGCAAACAATTTTTCAAACAATTATTCATAATTTTGCCACAGTTGATAGTGCATACTCTTTAGGTGAGGCTTTAAATGAGCTTTGCAAAATGTTATTGCAAGGCGGTGAAGACTTTTGGCAAACATACCCACTGGATGCAGAAAGCCTTTACAGATTAATGCTGCATGTCATCCCATCATTGACCACCTCAGCCTTAGCCATGGAAAAATTACCTCAAAACACGGTTTTTGCTCTATGTCGTCAATGTATAAGCGCAGAAAGAGTACCCTTTGAAGCGTCACCCTTGCAGGGTTTGCAAGTTCTTGGAATGTTAGAAACACGGCTCTTACATTTTGATAAAATTTACATCCTTGATGCTACTGATGATGCCTTACCCGGTTTTAGCAGTCAAGATCCTCTCTTGCCCGATGCCCTACGGCAAAGCATAGGTTTACCAGCTTTACTAGAACGTGAACGAGTTGTGGCATATACATTATTTAGGCTATTGGCATCGGCAAAACAAGTACATTTTTATTGGCAAGAAGGCATTCAAAGTTCAACTTTGTTTGATGATAAAAAAATACGTAGTCGCTTTGTAGATAGCTTTCTTTGGGAAGAAGAACAAAATTTAGGACACATTATTGAGCATAATATAGCACCTTTAAGAACATTATCTAGCCCCGTGCAAGCTGTACTTTTGCAAGCTCAAAGCATCACAAACTCGCAAAATCTACATCAGAAAATTCAAACATTGCTTATCAAGGGTATTTCACCTACTCAATTAGATAGTTATTTACGCTGTCCTCAACGTTTTATTTGGGAAAATATCTACTCCATAAAGCCATTAGATGAAGTTAATGAAGGCGATGACCCTGTAGCCGTGGGTATTCTTTTACATAAATTACTGTTTGAATATTACAAAGAGTGGATGAATGATGACTTTGACCTGAAGGATTTAGACCTAGAAGAAATGCTGGAGCTTTTTAATACTTTACTTAAACAAAGCAATTTACAACACACTCTACCGCCACAAAGCTTAATTTTATTGCAAATGGCAGTTCCTCTTAGGCTAGAAAATTTTATAAACGCTCAGCAAGAGCAAATTACATCTGGTAAAATTCACACTAAAGCTTTGGAAAAAGATCTTGTTGCTTCAATTTCTGGATTAAAAGGTGAAGTTTTTTCTATTCTTGGTAGGATAGACAGAGTGGATAGACGTTGGCAACATGGTGGAAAAAACGAAGGTCTTGTCGTGCTTGACTATAAAACAGGAAGAATACAAAAAAACAATCCAAAAGCGTGGCATGATATGGCTTTATGGGATAGTATAGCTAAATGGACGCCAGATGCGGACAATTCTTTAGAAATTTTAGACCATGTTTCCAGCACATTTCTTTCCTTGCAACTAGCTTGCTATATTCAAATATGCGCAAACCACTTTGATGAACCTGTGTTAGATGCAGCCTTTGTGGAACTTGGTTCAAGCGGTAAAGAAATTTATCTTTTTGGCGATATGCCTGATAGTGTAGATTTAATTAGCGATCGCATACCGCAATTACTATCGTTTGTGGTCAATCATTTACATACAGCAAAGGAATTTTTGCCAAGGCAAGGCGATTATTGCACTTATTGTCCTTATGGTTCTTTATGTCATAGATAATTACACTATGCTGGAGTCATTTATGCCAAAAACTTTCAGTTGACAATACATCAGGACAACTTTTACATTAAATTATAGGTGAATTTAAACTTTGAAATAAGTGAGGTAGAAAATGAAAAAGTATACTTTGTGTATATTATTGCTTATGTTGACTTTTTTAGCTAACACTGCACTTGCTCGCAATTTAAAAGTTACATCAATTAGCGATAGACCCTTGGTTAGGCTTTATTTTGCAGATACATCATCCGCCGATACCGGTAATAACTACCTTAACCAACCAATGTACAAAGGCTCTACAATATCAGTTACGCTTAGCGATAATGTACCAAAATGGGACGTTTTAGTCTTTTATGCTGAAAATAAATCAAGTTATTTTGGTCTGGAAGCGTTTGAATTTGATGATACAGTTGAACTTCAAATTGCCAGAGATCATTTTGTTCTAATCAATAGGCTTGGTCGTGCAATGTATATTGACGCTGTACACCCACAATAATGTTTATTCGATGCTGAAAAAAGTATTTTAATAAATTTTTCAGCATCGAATGTATATTTCAAGCCAGCTTTATTTTATGGATATAATTTCTATCTCAAAAATTAAGGTTTTACCTGCCAAAGGGTGGTTTGCGTTAAGATTAATATATTCATCATTAACCTCACAAATTACTACATTCATATCGCTCTCTTCATTAGAAAGAGTTAAACCCATACCAAGCTCGGGCTTAATATGTTCAGGAAGTTCACTACGAGGCACAGAAAAAATAAGCTCCTCGTCCACTTCGCCATAGCCCT
>CAYJDL010000145.1:4219-5516 GCA_964368885.1 uncultured Desulfovibrionaceae bacterium
TTCCGGACTGATGGTAGTTGTAACTTTATCCCCAACTTCTTTTCCCATTATGGCACTTTCAAAACCTTGAATAAGTGATTGTGTTCCTACTGTAAATTCTAGCGGCTCACGATCAAGGGAAGAATCAAAAACTTCTCCATTTTCCAAGGTGCCAGTATAGTGAACTTGCACAACATCATCATTTTTAATAGGCATATTAGCCTCCGCATTTTAATTTTAACTCATTTGAGCTAGGTAAATTTAAACATAATTTCACAAATAGCAAGCAATAATTTTTCTTAAGGAAATTACATTTAAATACGAATTTCCCAATCCCAAGCACTGCGTAGAATTAAATCAAGGTCAATAAAGTCAGCTTGCCAGCCAAGTTCCTGTTGAGCTTTTTCTGCATTTGCAATAAGAGCGGCCGGATCACCCTCTCTCCTTTGTCCTTCCCTTACTTTAATTGCCTTTCCACTAACTTTTTGAGCACTTGATATAATTTCCTTCACAGAATATCCATAGCCTGTGCCAAGATTATAAGCCGCACTTCTCTCTCCTGCCCACAGTCGTTCCAATGCCAAAAGGTGCGCTTTTGCCAAATCACACACATGAATATAATCACGAATGCAAGTACCATCAGCGGTGGGGTAATCCACTCCAAACACATTAATTGACTTTGTTGGGTCTTTAGCAGCTTGCAATACTAAGGGGATAAGGTGCGTTTCAGGTTCATGCCATTCGCCAATATGAATTTTTTTTCCTTGATGAATATTTTGTTCTTTCGGTAAAGCTCCGGCAGCATTAAAATAACGTAAAGCAGTATAAGGCATTGCATATGCTTTATCAAAGTCTTCAAGCATCCATTCAACCATCAATTTAGTGCGTCCATAGGGGTTAATGGGATTTTTGCTTGTATTTTCAGTAATAGGTAATTTATCAGGCTGTCCATAAACAGCGCAAGTCGAGGAAAATATTATATTTTTAACATTATATGCATTGGCAGTTTGTAAGAGATTAAATGTCTTTGCTACATTATTTTCATAATACTTTTGTGGATGCTGTACAGATTCACCTACATAGGCAAAGGCTGCGAAATGCATAATGCCATCAATTTTATGTTTTTCAAATATTGAAGAAAGTAACTGCACATCGCCTAAATCACCAATAAAATACTCACCGAAGAGCAAAAATTCCTTATGCCCTGTGGAAAGATTATCTAAAACTATAGGATTATAACCATTTTCAGCTAACCAATAGGCTGTATGGCTCCCAATATATCCGGCACCACCAACTATAAGGACATTTTTTTTCATCA
>CAYJDL010000146.1:0-5484 GCA_964368885.1 uncultured Desulfovibrionaceae bacterium
TACTGCACCGGGGCATGGTCGTGAGGACTATGAAATTGGTCTTAAATATGGACTAGATATATATTCCCCACTTGATGATTCCGGTCGTTTTTTGGAAAGTGTAGAATTTTTTGCCGGACTTACTGTGTTTGAAGCAAATCCCAAGGTCATTGAAAAGCTTGAAGAGCTAGGTAACCTTGTGCATAAGTCTAAAATTTCTCACTCATACCCTCATTGTTGGCGTTGTAAAAAACCTGTGATTTATCGGGCAACGACCCAGTGGTTTATTAGCATGGAAAAAAATGACTTACGTCAAAAATCCTTAAAAGCCATAAGGGAAGATGTTCAGTGGATTCCAACTTGGGGGCAAGAGCGTATTCATAATATGATAGAAGCTCGCCCTGATTGGTGTATTTCACGTCAACGTCAATGGGGCGTGCCCATTGTTGCTTTGCTTTGCGAGGCATGCGGCGAGGCTTGGCACGATGCAAGTTGGATGCATGAAATGGCTAATCGCTTTGCAAGTCACGCAACAGGCTGTGATTATTGGTATGAAAGCGATATAAGTCAAGTCGTTCCTGAAGGTTTAACATGTCCAAAATGTTCGGCAAATTCTTGGAAGAAAGAAATGGACATTTTAGATGTATGGTTTGATTCCGGCACAAGCTTTGCGGCTGTTGTAGAAAAACGCCCTGAAATACATTTTCCTGCTGACCTTTACTTGGAAGGTTCCGACCAGCATCGAGGTTGGTTTCACTCTTCCTTGTTAGCATCAATGGCAACTCGTAATACGCCACCATATAAGGCTGTTTTAACGCATGGTTATGTAGTAGATGGTAAGGGTCTTAAAATGTCCAAATCCATTGGCAATGTAATTGCGCCACAAGAGTTGATTGATAAATATGGTGCTGAAATTATACGCCTTTGGGTGTCGTCAGTAGAATATAGGGAAGATATTCGTATTTCCGATGAAATTTTAAACCGCTTGGTTGACGCTTATAGGCGCATTCGCAATACTTGTCGTTATTTATTAGGTAATATCAGTGATTTAACTAAAGGCGATTTGATTGCACCCAAGGATTTATTACCTCTTGACCGTCATGCTTTAGATGTTGTGGCAAGGGCGCATATGCGCATACAAAATGCCTATGAAACATTTGAATTTCATAAGATTTTCCATACAGTACATAATTTATGCGCAACCGACTTATCAGCAACTTATCTTGATATTTTAAAAGATAGATTATACGTTTTTGGACAATCAAGTGAGGAACGTCGCTCTGCTCAATCAGCATTGTGGTATATATTATCCTTACTTATAAGAGATATGGCACCTATTATGAGCTTTACTGCCGAAGAGGTTTTTGATCATATTCCGGAAGAATTGCGCAGTAATGAGCAAGGTTTTATTCAAACAATTTTTGCTTTGCCGGTTTTAGCTCCAAATGAACTTGAAGATTATTTTTTAGATGAACAAACTTTAAATAAATGGAAAATAGTTTTTGATATTCGTGCAGCTATTACAAGAGCCATTGAGCCATTGCGTAAAGATGCTAGCATTGGGCATTCTCTTGATACAAGGGTTAGCGTTTACTTGGATCAAGAAAAGTTAGAAGCCGTGCAAAGTTTAGACACAGATCTGCGTTCTATTTCCATTGTCTCTCAATATCTTACTTTTGAATTAAAAGATGCCCCTGAACAAGCTCAAACTTTTGATGATGTGGAAGGGCTTGCTATTTTGGTAGAAAAAGCGTATGGCGAAAAATGTGAACGTTGCTGGATTTATAGTACAGATCTTGGAACAAGTCAGAACCATCCAACTTTATGCCCTCGGTGTACTAAGGTCATAGAAGGTTAGAATATGCGCTATAAAATAGTTGCAATTGTTGCTTCATTAATCATTTTTTTTGATCAATTAAGCAAGTATGTAGTGATGCAAAAAGTATCACTACATGAAACTATTCCTATTTTTGATGGTTTCTTTAATATTGTACATATTTATAATCGTGGTGCTGCTTTTGGTTTTTTAAATAGATCCGATATAGAATGGCAATTTTGGCTTTTTCTTGTTGCAACAATTGTTGCTGTTATAATAATATATTATTTAGTGCGAACCGCTCAATTTAGCTTTACGCTTTTTATTGCCCTAGGGCTTGTGCTTGGCGGTGCCATTGGTAATTTAGTTGATCGTATTCGTTTTCGTGCGGTGTTGGATTTTTTAGATTTTTATGTAGATAAATGGCATTGGCCTGCTTTTAACATAGCAGATATTGCAATTTGTCTTGGTGCTTTTCTTACTTGCCTTAGTATGTTTATAAATGAGCGTGAAAAAAATAAACCCATAACTTTAAAATAATAGGAAATAGTATGTTGTGGTGGCATTTTGTTGTACTTGCATTACCTATAATACCAACATTATACGCAATTTGGCACGTTCGCACACATTACTTTGTGAGTGAGCAAGAAAAATCGCTTTGGTTTTTACTTGTTGTTTTTATACCGGTTTTTGGTGGCATTATTTATCTTTTGTTAGGAAGAAAAAAAGCTCATAAGCATCCTTTGCCGGAAAATTCAAATTCTTGTTAAACATAATTTAGATACATTTTTGACAAGTTTTTAAGTGTAAACTATATTTTTGGTTATAAATAAAATACTATTGCTAAAAAGCTAACATAGTGTATTTTTAACTATACAAAAAGTATAGTTAATAAAATAAATGAAACGCTTCAGAAAGAGGTAGAAAGATGCAAAAACACATCACACAAGGCATTATTTTGATGAGTTGTATACTTGTTTTTCTTGGTGGTTGTACCACAAGATCTGACTATGACCAAATGCAAGCTCGTCTCCAACGTCAAGACCAACAGCTTAGTCAAATGCAACCTAATATGGCTGACTCTTGGGCTGAGACTCAAAAAATGCGTAAAGAACTTACTGTATTACGTGCGCAAATGGCTGAACTTAATGCCGCCGGAGGCACAAGGGGAGTTATTAATAGATTAAACAAGCATAACGCCGCCTTACGTCAAGTTGAGCAAAAATTATCTTTAGATTTTAATCTTGATGGACCAATTGGCTATACAACAGCAGCCCCACCTCAGACTTCTGGCTTGGATCCAGCACCACCACGTCCACCGATGACAAGTACAGCACCTCCTCAAAGTGCTGATCCGGCTGCTCAGTTATTTAATGAAGGTGTAAAAGCATTTAATTCTCGCAATTATGCCAGCGCACAATCATCTTTTGTTAATTTCACACGTCAATATCCTAGCAATTCTCAGGTTGGAAATGCATGGTTTTATATTGGTGAAGCCAATTTTCAGCAAAATAAGTTTAATGAAGCTGCAGTTGCTTATGAGAAAGTTATTTCCACACATTCCAGAAGTGCGAGAGCTCCATCTGCATACTTAAAGCAAGCTATCAGCTTTAGCAAATTAGGGAATAAGGCCGCTGCCGTAGCCAGAATGCAAGAATTGATGAAAAAATATCCAACGTCTGCTGAGGCCGCAAGAGCTAAGGCTTTTTTACAGACTAATCAGTAATATTTTAGTATTTTCAATTTAGCCTATGTACATGCACATAGGCTAAATTGAAAATAAATTAAGTCAATAAGGATGATTATGATACAACCTAGCCATCGTCAAGAAGTACGCCTAACTTTCACTGCCGATATTTCTAATGCTCCAATTGTTTGTGAATTGGTAACAAATTTCAATTTGACTTTTAATATTTTGCAAGCTCAAATTAGCCCACGCAAAGAAGGTAAACTTGCTTTAGAGTTGCTTGGTAGTAAGGATAATATTCAAGCCGGAATTGCTCATCTTAAAAAGCTTGGCGTTAAGGTTCTCACAGTAAATCAAAAGGTTGCTCGTATTGAAGAACTATGTATTCACTGTGGTTTTTGCACTTCTCTATGTCCAACAAATGCTTTGCAGGTTCAAATAGATTCACGCATGGTTATTTTTAATGAAAAGGAATGTATCAGCTGTGGTTTATGTACTAAAACATGCCCTTTGCATGCCATGCAAAAAGATGTACAAGAGATGCACGCTTAGCTGTTGTAGAGGTCACTAGAAATAATTTTATACATCAATATTTAATACTATGCGGTGGTAAAGTTTGCACGAAACCATCATCTTGCTTAAACTCTAATTCAGCAATCTTTGCTTGACATTGACTGACTTTTTTTTCTAACTCATCAATTTCTTTTTGTTGGACTTGCAAAGCCTCATTTAGTTCGCTTAGCATTTTTTCCTGAAAATATACGTTCTCTTCCATGGCTATAAGTCTTTGTTCCAGATTTTTTGTTTCCATCATTTCTCATTTTTTGCTTTGTTTTTTGTTGTTCATTTTGAGGAATTAATATTCTATGCTGGCGTAATCTTTGTGCATCACTACGTGCAACATAAATTGGATTTTTGTTCATATCAAGACCACAGTAATACATAGCAGTGGCAACTGTGCCCGGTGTAGGTATAAAACATTGAACTTGCTGAGGTTTCCAGTGACGTTCTTTAAGCCAAGCCGCAAGCTGATGCATGTCCTCATCCTTACATCCTGGATAAGCACTCATTAGGTAGGGAATAACATATTGCTCACGTCCTATTTTTTCGCAATGTTTTTGAAAAGACTTCAGGAAAATTTCAAATACACTTAAAGAAGGTTTTCTCATTAAATCTAAAACCGTACTTTGACTATGCTCAGGAGCAATCTTAAGCTGACCACCGGTAAATTCTGCTGTGTAAGACTGTACCGCTTTAGGTTCTTTCATTGCCAAATCAGCCCTAATGCCGCTTGCTATTCGCACATGTTTTATACCTGATATATCCTTAATATTTCGTAATAAGTTCACATGCTTCATTTGATTAGTCTTAAAAAAAGGACAAATCTTTGGATGACAACAAGAATAACGTTCGCATGGTTTATTGGATGAGCAAAAACCTTGCCACATATTAGCAGTAGGACCACCTACATCAGAAATGCTTCCGTTGAAACCCTTCTTTTGGGTCATAAGTTTAGCCTCTTGGCAAATCGAATTGGCTGAACGTGAACTTAGCTGCCTTCCTTGATGTAATGCCAAGGAGCAAAATGCACAGCCACCTCCGCAGCCTCGATGCGATGTAATACTTGTACGTAACATTTCCTCAGCCGGAATTGAAAGAGTATAATCTGGATGCGCAGCTCTTTGAAATGGTAAAGCATATAAAACATCCATTTCATCTTGAGTTAAGGGCAGAGACGCTGGGGCAATCATTAATTCTCTATTACCATGACTTTGCCTTAAGTGAGGAATTTTTTTTATTTTTTGTAAACGTGTACTGTCATGAACTTGTTTTTCCATGATCAAAGTAATGTCCATAAGTAAATTTTTATCCTCAAGCACTTGCTCGTGGCTAGGTAAATCTATATAATCAAAATCATAATTTACATCTTCAACTTTTTGTAACCATGCAGTTCCCTGAATATATTCAAGATTATGACCATTGAGACAATAATTTGCAATAT
>CAYJDL010000147.1:0-5414 GCA_964368885.1 uncultured Desulfovibrionaceae bacterium
CCAAGGGGGAAGTTGTTGATTATGGGCTTGTGCTTCTTGCATAGTCTCTCCTTTATAGTCGGTAAGGCCTCAGTCGATACTATAAGTGTATGCTGATAAAATTTTCCACTAAAACGCATTGACTTTTACTAATATTAGCTACCTAAACAATATATCCTACATTGCCAAGACACTAAAAATACATTTGGCACATGTTGAGAATATATTTATATGGTACTAAACAGCTGACTAAGAAACTTTAAATATTTAGAAACTAAAATTTTACTTTCTCAGCACTCATAAAAAACTTTGAAAAATTTTAAAATACACTCAAATCAACCTAAAAGCATTTATTTGTTTTCTAAATCTACAGCATTGATCTGCGTTCATGTATAAAAACCCCATTAAGTTTAAAAATTACACATTTCTCAGGTTTTTAACTTTGAAAAAGTAATTTCTTCCAAAAAAATTTAATATTTCCGTCCAAACGCTTAGGAACTTCCCATTCCAAAAGACTGCTTGCAACTTCAAAAACTGCTTTTGATGATGGACTATCAGGGGCATTTATACATAATGGCAATTGCTGTACTACAGATTGACGCACTGCCGTATCTCTTGGCACCATACCTACCAAATCAAGAGATACGCCGCTTAAAAAATGTTCACATGCTTGATGCAAACGACCAAAAGCCACCTTTGCAGCTCGCATATCATGAACCATGTTAATGATAACTTTAAAACGTTCAACGCCATGATTAGTCTTAAGAACCTTTATAAGTGCGTAAGCATCAGTTAAAGAAGTAGGTTCAGGAGTTAGCACCACAAGGCGTTCTTGAGCTGCTACATTAAAGTATAAAACATTATCATTTATTCCTGCACCTGTATCAACAAGTAAAAAGTCAACTTCTTCTTCCAATATATCAACCGCTTCTAAAAGTTCAAGTTTTTGACCTGTACTTAAGGCTAACATTTCACTCATACCAGATGATGCAGGCAATATGGAAAAACCATAAGGGGTTTCAAATAATATTTCACGAATATCACTTTCATCATCATGAAAAAGATGAAATAAGTTTTTTGGTGGCGTTAGACCAAGCAAAACATCTACGTTGGCGAGACCAAGATCAGCATCTAATAATATCACACGCTTGCCCTGCTTTGCCAGCTCAACAGCAAGGTTCACTGAAAGATTGGTTTTACCAACTCCCCCCTTGCCGGAGGTAATGGAAATCACCAATGGAAATGTGTCTTGCATAAAAACTCCCTCTTCTACAATGTATATGTTGGTCGTGTTGCTCTATAGTAACGTTAAGCTTGCGCTTGGACTGTCGGCAACTGTCTTTTAAAAATAAGGCGCCATAGTAGTGATGGGCTAGCCACCGAAAGACTATCTCTTAACTCCGCTCCGTATGAAAGGGCTGACACGGGCAAGTGACAAGTAGCCGCAGCATTAACAATGCTACCAAAACTCATAGCTTCATCAAGCTTAGCCCATACCAAACTTCCGGCACCATCAGGAGCATAACGCTGTAAAAAATTCATCAACTGAGGTCCGTCATAAGTTGGCGAAAGAACACAATGAGTAGCCTTAGGACCTGCAATATCACTACGCAAACCAAGCCTAGTGTATAGCTCTTGTAAATTCACCCCAGCTCCAAGGCTTGGCAAATCTATAAAAATTTTGTCAGCATTAGCTTGACTTACTAAAGCTTTTGTCATCCCAAGCTCATCTTGAGCTTCTACGTATGCAAAGTCGGAAAGCTCTGCCCAGTGCCTTAAGACAAGTCTACCATTGCCTCGCATGCAATCAGCATTAATAAAAGCTACTTTGCAATTTTGATTCTTACTTCTAAGTTGCAATGCCATGCGTAAGGCAGTCGTTGTTTTACCAACTCCAAAGGGTCCAGTAAAGCAATGCAAACGCTGTGCCCAATTTTGACTATCCCAAGATTGCACTGGCACAATATGACTTAAGCATTCAAGAACAGAGTCAGATGGTGTAGATAAAAGCCTTCGATATAATTCCAAAACTACTACGTCAGAAACACCTTCTCTCTGTAAATATTCAAGAGCTACTCTTTGTCTTGGTGACAATCGATCCATTTGAATGGATGGTTTCATTAAGGCAAAAAGATGATCTTTAATCAACAGCCATTCTTTATGCCACTGAGCCCAACCGACAGGATTTTGACTACCTGCATTGCCTTCGTCAGAGCTTTGACTCTGCTTTACATAGTTAGCTGCCATTTCCCTGACACGTTTTGCGTCAGAAGTTTGACTTTTTGCGGCAGAAACAGCTTCTTTTGGAATATTTTCAGTTTTTGAACTCGAAGAGTCAGAAGTTTGACTACCACCATCATCAACAGCTTCATTAGAAACGGCATTATTGCTTGCCGTTGCATAGGCAGCCTTTGCCGCAGCCCTTGAAACTCCTTGTCCAAGAGCTCCTTGCGTAGGGGCAGTATCATTTAAAGTAAGGTGGCGTTCTACACCTGCCGTTACCTCATAATAGCGCACACCATTTTTGCGTAAACTTCTATTACTCAGTATAACAGCTTCTGGTCCTAATTCTTCTTTAATCTGAACCAGAATATCTTGAGTACGTTTGCCTATATATGTTTTAACATGCATTATTCAATCCCCACTATGCCCACAGATTGTAGATGAATATCAGGGGGTATTTCAGCTTGAGAAATAACCGGTACCGCAGGTAAAAAACGTGTAATAAGTTGAGCTAAATGTGGACGAATCACCGGCGAAGCCAAAAGGACAGGTTGACCTTCAGCCATAACCGCACTTTCCACAGCATTATTCACATTTTGAATTAGTTTTTGTGCTGTAACAGGGTTGAGAGACAAGAATGTTCCGCCTTCAGTTTGTCGTATTCCTTCTTGCACAGTTCGTTCAGCATTTTGGTCTAAGGTAAGCACAGAAAGACCACCTACACTATCCATATAAGGACGCACGATAGAGCGAGACAATCTTTCACGTACATATTCAGCCAACATGTCTGATTGCTTAATATGACCACCATAATCTCCAAGAGTTTCCACAATTGTCAACATATCCCTTATAGTTACATTTTCACGCACTAAGGTTTGCAATACTTTTTGAACCACACCAAGGGGCAATGTACCGGGAACTAGATCCTCTACAGCCTTTGGTGAATTCTTAGCTAAAGTATCTAGCAAGCCTTGAACAGCTTGACGATCAAGGAAATCACTTAAATGTTTACGGAAAATTTCCGTTAAATGTGTTGCAATTACTGTTGCTGGATCTACTACGGTATAACCGGCAAGCATTGCTTCTTCACGTTGTGCATCAGGAATCCATAGAGCCGGCAAATTAAAGGCCGGTTCACGAGTTTCAACGCCCTTAATCTGGGTTGTAGCATTTCCAGGGTCCATAGCCAAGAAATGATCTACTAAAATTTCTGCTGAAGCTACTTGATTTCCCTTAATTAGTAAAGCGTACTGTCCAGGCTTTAACTGTAAATTATCACGCAAGTGCAAAGCCGGAATTACAACACCCATATCCAGTGCAAACTGTCTGCGAATTGAACGGATACGAGATAACAGGTTACCACTTTGCTCTTCATCAACTAAAGGTATTAAACCATAACCAACTTCTAACTCCAAAGCATCAAGAGGTAGGAGAGCTTGCACTTCTTCAGGAGTGTCAGCAGTACCACTTGAAGGTGCACCCTTTTTGCCTTTGCCACCTCTAGCATTAACTTCTTCTTCATCTTCTTTGTTTTTAGCTGTTAAACGTGCCGCCATAAAACATGCTACAGAAAGGATTAAAAATGGTATTGTCGGTAAACCAGGTACTATGGCAAAAACCAATAACACTAAAGAAACCATTTGCAGGGCTCTTGTGTTAAAGGTAAGTTGAGCCATAAATTCTTCACCCATCTTAGCCTCTGCCGCTGCACGTGATACTAAAATACCAGTTCCTGTTGAAACTAAAATAGAAGGAATGGTTGCCACCAAACCATCACCAATGGTCAATAAAGAATATGTAGTTAAAGCTGTACCCCAATCCATGTCTTTTTGAAGTACACCAATAATGACGCCCCCAATAAGGTTGATCATGGTAATAAGCATACCAGCGTTAACGTCACCGGATACAAACTTACAAGCACCATCCATAGCACCATAAAAATCCGCCTCTCTACGCAAAGCATGGCGGCGATCTGTAGCTTCAACTTCATCTATAAGTCCGGCATTAAGGTCAGCTTCAATAGCCATTTGCTTACCCGGCATAGCATCTAAGGTAAAACGTGCGGCAACTTCAGCAATACGAGTAGTACCAGCGGTGATAACAGTTTTATTTAGAATGAATAAAATCATAAATATAACAGCACCAACCACATAACTACCACCGACTACAAATTCACCAAAGGCACGAATAACTGATCCTGCCGCCTCAACGCCTTTATCTCCATTTAATAAAATAAGCCTTGTTGATGAAACGTTAAGAGCCAATCGCAAAAGTGTGGTTACAAGCAAAAGCGATGGAAATATAGAAAATTCTAATGGGCTTGTCATAAACATGGTTGTGATAAGCACCAATAAAGATATGGAAATACTCACCGAAAGCATAAGATCCAACATAAATGTGGGCAAGGGTATGAGCATCATAAAAAGAATGAGCACAACACCGCCAGCAAGGAAAAAGTCTCCATGCTTGGCAAAGCGTTCGTAATCTAATTGCGGTAATGTAGCCATTTTTATGACATCCTTCTTTGTATATAACTTGCTGTGCAAAGCAAGTTTTATTGCTGTCTTTTCGGCATTTTGCCTTGCATTTTCCAAATGTTGGCTAAAATTGCAGCCGTGGCCTTATACAATTGTTCAGGGATCATTTCCCCTATTTCTACACTCTTATACAAAGCTCGTGCCAAAATGACATTTTCTCTTATGGGTACACGGTGCTCACGCGCAACTTCCTTAATTTTTTCTGCAATATGATCCGCTCCCTTAGCAACTACAATAGGTGCTGGTGCTTCTTGACTATTGTAGTAAATGGCAATAGCTAAATGTGTTGGGTTAGTTATAACAACATCAGCCTTAGGCACATCTTGCAACATACGTCTTTGTAAAACCGCCATCATTTTTTGCCTTTGCTGAGCCTTAATTTCCGGATCACCTTCGGCCTGTTTACGTTCGTCCTTTACTTCATCTTTGGTCATTTTTAGACCTTCAAAGTAAGAATAACGACTTTGCCAAACGTCAAAGGCAGCAATAACTATCATAGGAATTAAGGTATAATAAACCATATCAAAACCAGTATTTAGCATATAAGCAATAACACCACCGGCGTCTTCATAAAACATAGGTACAAAATTTTTTGACTCTTGCATAATTATAATACTTGGAATAATTCCAATTACTGCAGCAAGCAACAAACTTTTAAGCAAACGAAAAACTGTT
>CAYJDL010000148.1:0-5375 GCA_964368885.1 uncultured Desulfovibrionaceae bacterium
TTGGTAGTGCTACAATTTTAACCGGATTATTCCCAACAAAATTATAATCGAGCACGTCTTTATCGCCATCGCTGGCAATGATAGTACCGCTGGCGGTCAGATCTCCCTTATAGGCTTTATTCCAAGTAGCGGAATCAGTACCATTGGCGTCACGTCCATAACCATCATCAATAAGCTCTGGGTCAGTTTCTCTAATATCACTAATTTCAGGTGCAAAGTTGTTTTCACCGCGCACCGTATAGGTGATAGTTTGTGATTTTGTTGCACCGGCACTATCGGTAACAGTAATGGTGAAGGTTTCCGTAGCGGCTTTATCACCAAGAGCTACAAGTGCATTATATCAGGATCATTTTCATCATCGCCATAATCAGACACATCAGGTGCAGAAAGCAAGGTATAATTCGCAGTCGGTTTTTCACCTGTATTATCAATGGTTAAAGTACCATATTTGCCTTCAATGGTGACAAATCCATTCTCCTCAACTTCTTTTACAAGACTACTGCCACTACCAAAGCTTACACTAAAGGTATGTGTATCACTATCATCAGGGTCAATGATATTTATAGTACTTGTGGCAGAGGCATCATTACCAACTACACTTTCAGTATTAAGAGATACTGCAAGGTCGGTATTATGCACAAAGCTTAAAGTCGGTCCATCGTTAGTGCCTTCAATGTTGAAGGATAGCGATTGCTCCGAGCTTTTATTGCCATGTATATCTTGCATTTGTACATTAAGCTCAAGGGTCTCATCAACACCTTCAGGAATTTCTTTAATGAAGTCCGAGGTATTGTTTAAGGTTAAAGCATATTTGAAGTCAGTTCCACTTCTAGTGAAGACTATAGTACCAATTGCCTCTCCATTTTCTCCTGAAAGATCATTGTTATTTCTATAAATGGTAAAGGTGTAGGTATTACCTTTTACCACAGCTTCAGATAGGTAAATCAAACTATTCTCAGCCCCAGTTATAATAGGCTCATAGCTATCATTATCGGCATCGCTTACTTTTATTATACCGCTGGCTTTAAGGTCACCGGCATAAGCTGTGTTTTCCTGAGCTGTGGTTACACTAGTATATTTTTCACCAACCTCATAAATGTCACCAGCTTTATCACGACCAACACCGGCAGCAATAAGATTTGCATCGGTGGTGAGAGTTTCTCCAGAGCTTATATCAACGATTACCGGAGCAACATTGCGTCCAACTTGCACTTCAAGCTCTTTCTCAATGGTAGCACCGTCTTCATCTTTCACGATAATCTTAAAGGTTTCCGTGATTGGGAAGGTTACGGGATTGTCGGCATCTTCAGCAGCAGCATCAATTGTATAATTTTCAGCTGTATAGTTGAAATCGCCCTTTTCAGGGGAGTAAGAAAGATAACCATACAGACCTTCAATATAGATGTCACCTGTGTCATATTTCTGGACAGAAGCATCTTCATTGCTTGACTGCATATCATACACAAATGGTGGATGATTGTTTGCGTCCGGTTCAAAATCAGAAGGTCTTACACGTGACCAATCTTCGGCATCGGTCAATGTGGATGCCCAATTGACGTGATTATCAAAGGTATGGGCAGAAACCTTATTGTCAAAGCCACCCCCAAGTGCAAGCTCAAGTTCCGGTGCTTGATTGCTACCTTCAATCTTTAAGTTAAAGTTATAATGTTGACCAAAAAGATTGTTACTATCACCTATCTCAAGTCGCAAGGGGAGGGTTAAGGTTTCACCTTCGTATAGATAGTCATAATCAGCAGATGGCTCAAAGCTTACATCAAAACCTCCATTATCAGCATTATAGGTAAAGGTAACCTTACCAAATTCTGTATTAAAGGTGGTAACGCCCTTACTGCTTGTGCCTTTAATGGCTACTCCCTCTTCATTGTAAAGCTTAGGAGTTATGACATCGCCTTCGGGGTCAGATACAGCAATGAAACCTGTGGCTGGTGTGGCTTGGTATACAGCATTTTCATCAGAAGATAAGTCACCATTTGCATCACGTCCCACACCTTCAGCAATATAGGTTAGTTCCATATCGGAATTTTGAAGGTTCACAATAGGCGCATCATTAGTACCAATTATATCGAAGCTAATCGTCTTTTTAACTGTTGCACCACTGGCATCTTTAGCAATAATGGTAAAGCTTTCTGTAACTTTTTCACCATCTTTAAGATCTTGTACTCTTTCCTTGGTAGGCATATAATTTAAGGTATCTTGTCCGTAAACATTAAGCACTCCAAATTCACCTTGGATTTGAAGCATATCTGCTTCTTCATCTACCACTTCTGAAGGAAGATTGTCAGATTTACCGCTAAGTGTAAAAACATCCTCAAAATCAGGATCATCAGGGTCAGATAAGTACAATCGACCTTCTAAAGAGTACAAAGAATGCCCATCCAAATCAATTTTAGTTTCTGAGGTATACACAACATCCATTATTGGAAGGTCGTTGGTTCCTTCAATCGTTATAGGAATTTCAAGTGCACTTCCTGTTAAACCTTGAGAATTAACAGGCTTTAAAGTGATGTTCAAATTAGCGGTTTCACCTTCAGCTAAGCTCTTAACGAAGGGATTGTTACTGTCAAGACCAAAGTTGATATCGTAAACATCACTTGCATCTGAGTGTACCCTAAAGTACAATACACCAATATGAGTGTACACATCAAAATTATTATCGTATTTAGCAATATCTGATACTTCAACAACTTCTCCATTAAGTGTCATTTCAACCACAAACGGTGTATACTCTGTATCCTGTGGAATTCCTGATACTGTGCCAATAGAAGGAGTTAAACCTTCATAAGAGGCATTTTCTTGTTCAGGAGTACCATTGTTAATAATATCTCCATTTTCATCACGTCCCACACCGCTCGCAATTACCCTGTCACTCAAAGATGGAGTTAAAGTTAGATCAGTAGGCAAAGCTTCGGCATTTTTGTAAACCTTAATGCTTATTTCTTTATCTACCATAAGCCCAGAAATAGGATCTTTTACTGATATAGTAAATGTATCTACTGCAAAATCATCTGTTATAGCAGACAAGTCCACATTATCTATTAATGCATAGCTAAAACTATTGCTGGTACTGTCAAAGGTAAGCTCTACATAATCACCTGTAAGTGCGTCTCCATTACTTAATGGTACTGATGCTTCAGCTCCCCCACCCAGAATTTCGTAAGTCGGTACTTCATCTCCTTCTTTCAAGTCCGGATCATCTATAGATAAGTTAATAGTTCCCGATTCTTGATTTGGTGCTCCGGCAATAACGTAATCAATAGCATTATCCGGTTTTGAAAGTTCCACTTCATGAATGTTATCACTGCCAACAATCTTAATAACGTTAGATAATTCTACACCAATTATTCCACCATTACCGTCAGTTATCTGGAATGCCGGCAAATTAAATATAGCTTCCTCGCCATGCTTTAAAGCTTTTACCATATCGCTATTACTAGATACAGTAAAGGCAATTGCTACGCCACCTTTATCATAGGTAAATTTAAAGATTCCAAAGTCAGTTGCAAAAGAGGCAGGTTTATCAAAGCTTTCACCTGTTGCAGGGTTAATTAAGCTATACGTTAAAGTATCGCCATTAAGATCACTAACGTTAATGCGTGCATTAACAGTATCGGCAGTATATTCCTTAGTGCTATCACTGGAATCACTACCATCTGCTTCACGTCCATAACCTGAAGCAAAAACCTCTACCTCTTCATACGTTGCCACAGGATCAGAATTCATACCTTCCACGGGAAAGAAAAGCGTTTGTTTAGCACTGCCGCCATTGCCATCTTCTACGGTAACGGTAAAGCTTTCCTTTGTTGTTTTACCATAACCAAGTGCTGCTAAAGCTTTAAGCTGTTCTAACTCTTTGGGTGTATTATTCTCATTAGGTACAGGTATACTATAAACATAGTTACCATCTTGGTCTACAGCTAAAGTACCGTAGGTTCCATGCATGACATAGGCATTACCATCTCTCTCTTGTACGCCAAAGTCTTCATTAGTATAATACGGATCATGAGTGTTTACATCTTCTTTGCCCACAGAGCTAATGGTAATGAGGCGATGGTCAGAAGCATCAACATCATTAATATTAAGGCTACCTGTAAGCGTTTTAACTGTCATACCATTATGTATTTCATTGCGCATGGTGGGTGCATCGTTAGTGCCATAAACAGTAACAATAATAGGTTGTAAATAACCTTGACCACCATTAGCTGCAACATTAAATAATAGGTTAAGTTCTTCACCTGCAGCTAATTTTTGCACCTCAATAGCATTATCATTTAGCTTAAAGCTATAATTAACACGTCCATAAGTGGTGGTGGTTAGGGTTAAAGTGCCATATTCAAATTCAAAAGCTTTTGTGGTTGCATTTACTTGACGTACTTCAATCACATCCATTTCAAGAGTAAAGTTTTTGGAAAATGCACTTAAAACAACATCAGTAAATTCTGGTCTATCCAAATCAGCATCGGTATAGTTTACAATACCACTTATAACCTTTGTGGCAGCACCGGGTTCGTTTAATTTAAAGCTATGTTTGCTATATGCATCACTGTCATACTCAAACTCTACATAATCATCCACACCCGTCACTTTAACTTCAATAGGTGTTTTTACAAAAGCACCGCTTTCATCAGTGGTGGTAAGGGTAAAGGTTTCTGAATCCTCTTCACCCTCTTTCAAAGCGGCATAAGCGGCTCGTTGAGCATCACTTCTGTTACTTTCGTTATATACATAATTTTTGCTTTCTTCATTGAAAACTAAATTACCATACTTACCTTCAATGGTTATGGTGGTATTATCCTCATCAGCATCAGTGCTGGCAGTATAGGTTTTATTACCATAGGTGATGCTGAAGGTATGAGAATCGCCAATGTCTGCGTCATCAACGACTATAGTACCCATATTTTCTGACATATTTAATGGTCTTGTAATGCTTACCACAGGAGCGTCATTGCCGCCTGTTACTTCAATGCCAATGTCTTCACGCCCAATTACATTGTTTCCATCTGTTGCCACCAAGGTGAGAGGGAAGGAGGTTGTAAAGCCATGCGGCAATTCCTTAAAGCCTGCATAGTCAGGATTCAAGGTTATGGACGTATCTATGCCCGTGGCAGTTTGAGTGAAGGTGATTATGCCCATATCTGAAAAGAACTTGGTGTACACACCGTGGGTTTCGGAATGTATTGCATTGCCGTCGGCATCGTATAATTTAAAAATGACAGTATCGCCCAGAAGAGTATCTTCCTCAAAAATTGTACCTGTAAGCTTGCCTTTGGTGGTAATATCGCCGACAGAGGCTCTGTTGTTGACACCAATGCTTGGCAACACCAAGCTGTGTGCGTCGGTGGAGCTAAAAGTTAATA
>CAYJDL010000149.1:0-5348 GCA_964368885.1 uncultured Desulfovibrionaceae bacterium
TTGCTTGCAGATTTATCTGCAAAATATATAGGGCTTGGGAAACTGTCCCAACAAGTAAAATGGCTTTCGGTATATACCGAAGCATTGCTTGCAATTATTGAAAAAGAAAAATACTCAAATATAGAAAGATGAGGTTTTATTATGAAAAAAGAATACTTTAACGAGAAAAATGGACTATGGTATGAACTTGGCGATGACGGTATGTATTATCCCCTCATAAGCTTAGACAATGAAAATCATAAGCCTATTGGAAAGTTTGGCAGAATGCGAAAAAGACATTTGCAGGAGCACCATTCAGCGTTGTTTAATCACCTATTGTTGTCAAATAAGCTCAATGAACATCTGCACGAAATTGATGTAAGGCTAATGCTATGATTGAAGAAATGGTAACTGCTATGGCGAAAGCTGATGGGTGTGATAGCGAACTTAAAATGAAAGACCAAATGCATTGGGTTGGACTTATGAATAACTATCAGGCTTGTGCTGAGGAGATTGTTTTAAGGGAGTTGATTTATAATTAACTTCGTCGAGGTGCTGGCAGAAATGCTGACACCTCTTTTCTTCTATAAGATATGCAAACACATACTTTTTAATTGACTTCTAATAATATTTTGTGATATAATTATTTTGTTATATTATGTCTTTTAATATATGAGGTGTAGAGTATGTATGCAAGTTTCAATAAACTTTGGAAACTGTTAATTGATAAAAATATGAAGAAAAAAGATTTGATGGCAATCACTGGTATTAGTCAAGCTACCATAGGTAAACTTGGTAGAAATGAAACTGTAAATAGTGATGTTCTCATTAGAATTTGTGTTGCACTGGGCTGTGATATCGGTGATATTATGGAAGTGAAAAAAGATTAAGGTGCAATGCTAATTAGCAAAACACAGAAAGCGATGGTTATAAAATGAGAAAATATAGAAGTATAGATTTGTTTGCAGGTATAGGTGGAATTAGGTTAGGGTTTGAACGAGCATTTAGTGATGACTTAGATACCGTTTTTGTGAGTGAATGGGATGTTCATGCACAGAAAACTTATCGTGCAAATTTTAAAGATGACTTTAATATAACAGGTGATATTACGGCAGTTGATGAAAATGATGTGCCTTCGTTTGATATATGTTTAGCCGGGTTTCCATGCCAAGCATTCAGCATGGCTGGGAAACGACAAGGCTTTGAAGATGACTATAAAGGATTATGTAGAGGTACTCTATTTTTAGATGTTGCACGAATTTGTGAAAAACATAAACCGAAAGTTATTTTTGCTGAAAATGTTAAAGGACTTGTAATTCACGATAAAGGCAGAACTTTTCAAATAATAAAAAGAACATTTGAAAATTTGGGTTACACAGTTCATACTAACCAAGATAAAACTTTAAATAGTAAAGACTTCGGTGTGCCACAAAATAGAGAAAGAATTTACATTGTAGCATTTAGAAATGACATAGATAGCTCGAATTTTAAGTTCCCTACTCCAACAGACAAAACTAAGACTATTAAAGATATTATGGAAAAAGACCCTGTATCAGTTAAGTATTATTTAAGCACAACTTATATCGATACACTACGCAGACATAAAGCAAGGCATGAAGCTAAAGGTAATGGCTTTGGCTATGAAATTAGACCATTAGATGGAATTGCTGGTGCTATTGTTTGTGGTGGGATGGGTAGAGAAAGAAACCTTATTATAGATGATAGATTAACTGATTTCACTCCGGTAACTCACATTAAAGGTGAAGTAAATCGTGAGGGAATTAGAAAGATGACACCAAGAGAATGGGCAAGACTGCAAGGCTTCCCTGATGATTACAAGTTGACAATTGCAGATGTTCATTTATACAAACAATTTGGTAATACAGTAACTGTACCAGTTATTGAAGCCATAGCATTAAAAATTAAGGAGGTTCTTGATAATGCCGAACAAAATAACTGGGAACAAAGGCGAATGGAGCGAAATGTATGTATTGCTCCGATTGCTATCGCAAGGTAAAATACACGCAGCTAACGAACATTTAGAAAAATTAGAGGAAATCTATTTCCCTATTTTAAAAATAATTCGTGAAGAGCTTAAATCAAATAAGTACGAATATATAGTAAAAGATGATATTTCAAAAATACAAATTTACTTGAATGATGAATTTGTCAAAGAACTTGATAAAGAGAGTTTCAATGCACAAGCAGATTATCTATACTCTCAAATTTTACAAGGTGCTAATAGAGCATTCCAAATAGAGCAAACCGAAGAATTTATGAGCGAAATAGGTTGTACAAGACTTGCTGCACCATCTTCAGACAAAACAGATATTACAATGCAAATACACGATATACAAACTGGGTTTGCTCCTGTTTGTGGGTTTAGTATCAAATCAGAAGTTGGAAATCCACCAACTCTAATCAACGCTACTGGTGCTACTAATTTCATATATGAAGTTACTGGGTTAACAGATGAGCAAATAGATAGCATAAATGCTATTGAAACTAAATCTAAAATAAAAGATAGAATGAACAGGATATTTACAGAAGCAACAGCAGTTGATTTTGTAAAAGTAAATAGTGATTCGTTCGCAAGAAATATGATGTTAATTGATAGTAGACTAACTGAATTAGTTGCTCATTCATTAATTTACCATTATCGTGATGGTATTTCTACTTGTAAAGAAGTAGTAGAAAAGATGGAAAATGATAATCCGATGAACTATCCTACTGATGGTTTTTATGAGTATAAATACAAAAAATTATTATGTTCAGCAGCATTAGGCATGACACCGGCAAAAAAATGGGATGGCATTGACGAGGCTAATGGTGGGTACATAATCGTTTCAGCAAAAGGTGATGTTCTTGCTTATCATATTTATAATAGAGCATTTTTTGAAAGCTATTTACTAAATCAAACTAAATATGAGCGTGGCTCTACAAGCAGACATGGATTCGCAAGTTTGTATAAAGAAGGTGGCAAAGTATATCTGAAGCTTAATTTACAGGTTAGGTTTAGGTAATTTTGAGGATTAAGAGTAAAAGAAGTAATTATAGAAGAATAACACATATGTAGAACGACTGGGTACTAGAAAACAAAAAGCCTGAAATTTAGTTTTAGGTTGCTTTCTTAGGAGTATCTACTTGTGTTTAGGAGGGATAAACACATATGTTTGAACATGGGTTGGAATATATTCGAGCGGATTTTCATCTACACACAAAAAGAGATAAAGAGTTTACTTATGTTGGAGAAGAAAATGATTTTGTTAAATGCTATGTTAATGCTTTGAAAGAATCAGGTATAGGCATAGGAGTCATTACCAATCATAATAAATTTGATAAAGACGAGTACATAGCTATTCGTAAAGCGGCTAAAAAGGAAGATATATTTATACTTCCAGGAATTGAACTTAGCATGAAAGAAGGTGCTAATGGAATTCATACACTGATAATTTTCAATCCAGATGAATGGTTTGAAAATGGCACAAATCATATTCAAAGTTTTTTAACAGGTGCATTTGCTAATATTGTAAATCCAGAAAATCGTAATACTAAGTGCAAATATGACTTGCGAAAAACTTTGGAAGAGCTAGAGGCATATGGTCGTGACTACATTATAATATTTGCTCATGTTGACCAAAATAGCGGACTTTTTTCAGAGTGCAAGGGCGGGATGCTTGAATCTTTGGCAAACCTTGCTCCCTTTAAAAAGCGTGTTTTGGGGTTGCAAAAATCTAGGACACGAGAAAATATTGTTAAATTTAACCAGTATTTTAACTATGTCCCAGCACTACTTGAAGGATCCGATCCTAAATGTATTAATGATATTGGTAAAGGAGATAAAGCAAGTTATTTAAAAATAGGTGAATATTCATATGCTGCTGTTAAATTTGCATTGCAAGATTGTGATAATAGGATTAGTGAAAGTATTCCAGATATAAAACATGGATATATAGAATCTATTTCGTTTCAAGGTGGGAAATTTGATGGACAAAGTATAGTTTTTTCGGCAGAATTAAACACCCTTATAGGTATAAGAGGTAGTGGTAAATCTTCTGTATTAGAAGCGATTCGATATCTGTTTGATATTTCTGCTCAAGCTGACGAAGAATATAAAAAATCTTTAGTTAAAAATGTATTTGGTTCTGGTGGTAAGGCAAAAATGACTGTTGTTGATAAACATGGAAAGAAATACACCATTAACAGAATATTTGGAGAACGAGTTAATATACTTGATGAAAACAATGAAGATTTAAATATAGCCCCTTTAAGTTTATTTGATGGTGTTCAGTATTTTGGACAAAAAGATTTATCTAATAGTTCAGACCAAGAAAATGGCTTGCTTGAAAAAATAGTAAGTGGAAAAATTGCTTCACAGATATCAGTGGACGATAGTGTGGAAAAGCTGTGCTCTGCGGTAGAACAGTTGTTAGGTGTTGGTAAAATTCCAAGTTTGATAGAAGAAGCTACAACGCAACAAACTGAAATTGAACACAAAATATCCATATATAAAGAAAAAGGTGTTGCGGAAAAACTGAAAAAGCAAGCAGGGTATGCTTCAGATAGCACAAAATTGGAATCCATAAAAAACAAAATAGATGCATTATATAAAACATTTTTCGCTATATATGAGAAAAATAGTTCTATTTCCGATGTATTGCAGGGTTATAAAAGCGAATACAATAAAGATTTGTTTGAAGAAGCTGAATCTCAATTATCTTTAATCGATCAACAGTTAAATAAAATTCAGGAGTCAGTAAAAAAAATAAAGGGCTATTACACTTCATTTGAGGATATTTCAAGCAAATTAAAAGCAGAAATGGATGGACTTGCCGATGAATTTGCTGAGATAAAGAGAGAGATTATGGATGACACTTTAGATGCAGATGGTTATGTGAAGTTAACATCAGAATTAGAGAAAGTGAAAGAAAAACTTATTCTACTTAGAGCTAGTCTAAATTCAAAAGCTAATATTGAGGGCATTTTCACCAAATCTGCACGACAAAGAAATGATATACTTCTTGAAACTTTTAATGCGTACAAATTAGAAACAGAAATTATTAATAAAAAACAAAATGAGCTGAGGATAGAAATTACATTTAAAGGCAATCGTGAAGCTTTTAAAGTGCAGTTGAAAACTGATTTTAGAGGAACTGGAATTTCAGATACTAAATATGCAAAGATAAGCGATTTATTTGTTGATTATGCGTCACTTATCGAGGATTGGATCATTTCTGAAGGGAGAAAACTAAGAACAATTTTATCTTTATCTGAATATAGCAAATTAGAAGCGAAATTGAAAGAATCTTACAATGAATTATTAAAACATCAAGTTCAAAATAAAGTTGAAATTTATTATCATGATAAAC
>CAYJDL010000150.1:0-5327 GCA_964368885.1 uncultured Desulfovibrionaceae bacterium
AAGCACAAAATGAAGGAGCAAAACCCTTTATGGAAATTGGCGTTGATGTTTTGCCACCTTTGCCCAAGGACTATTCTGATCGCAATCGCACAAGCCCCTTTGCTTTTACCGGAAATAAATTTGAGTTTCGTGCTGTTGGTGCATCGCAATCGGTTGCGCCTGTAAATATTACTTTAAACGCCGCCGTAGCTTGTGCTCTTGATGATATTGCTACTGAACTTGAAGCATCTGTTGGTTCAGGCACATCCTTAACCGAGGCATTGCAAACCTTATTGCCACGCATTTTTAAAGAACATATGCCCATCGTCTTTAATGGTAATGGTTATTCTGCTGAATGGCCTATTGAAGCAAAAAAGCGTGGTTTACCAAATCTTGCTACTACTGTTGAAACTTTGGAGCGTTATAATTATCCGGAAGTTATGGATGTATTTTTACGCACAAGCGTACTTTCTGAGCGTGAAATGTTGGCAAGGCAAGAAATTTTATTAGAAACCTATTCTAAGCTTATCAATATTGAAGCAAATGTTTGTGCCGCCATGGTTCGTGAAAGTATTTTGCCGGTTGGACTTCGTGCTCAAAAAGAAGCCGCTGAACTTGTAGTTCAAACCAGAGCTGTGCTTGGCAATGCTCAAGCTTTACCGGAAGAAGAACGCTTTACAAATTTACGTCAAACTTGCCTTGCATTAGCTGAATCCCTAAAAACTCTTGAAACTGTACAAAGTACAAAGCATGAAGAAGATGTATTAAAACATGCTCAATATATGCTTAATAATGTTCTGCCTGCTCTTAATGAATGCCGTAAATATGCCGATGAGCTTGAATTAATGGTAGAAGATGCAACTTGGCCTTTCCCAAGGTATGCTGAAATGCTTTGGATTAATTAAAGAAAAGCTGATTTACTCTTTTTTCTTGGGGAAAAACTTTTTGTGAATAAAAGGTTTTTCCCCAGAAAAAAATATAATACATGGGGAACAAAGTGAGTTTATATAATATCTTAGATGAACATGATGCTTGTGGGGTCGGCTTTGTGGCTAGGCTTTCCGGTGTACCTAGCCATCAGGTCATAGCCGATGCTTTAACCGCTATGGCTCGTCTTGCCCATCGTGGCGGTCATGATGAAAATAATTCCGGAGACGGTGCCGGACTACTTATGCCGCTTCCGAAAAATTTTTTTAAAAATCAATGGAAAGCTTTACAAAGCATAAATAGTGCCCTGCCTTTTGCTGTAGGGCAATTATTTATGCCGCAAGAAATACATACTCATGCTTCCATTATGAATATCATCAAAGAATGTCTTGCAATGACAGGTCTTTGCCTTGAAGATGAAAGAGAAGTACCCATTGACACAAATATGGTAAGCCCTATGGCATTGGCTACCATGCCGCATATGTTGCAAATTTTAGTGCGCCCCACAGAGAATTTAGAGCTTGAAAAGTCACAAGGTGATGGCTTTGAACGTACATTATATTTAGCTCGCAGGCGCATAGAAAATACCGTACATGCTTGGCTTGAACAACAAGGATTTAGTAGTAATAATTTTTATGTAGTAAGCCTTTCTGCTCGTAGTATTATTTATAAAGGAATGTTGCCGGGAGCTTGTCTTGGTGATTTATATCCGGATTTGGTAGATACAAATTTTACAGCGCCCTTTGTGGTATTTCATGAACGCTTTAGCACTAATACTTTGCCTTCATGGAGATTAGCCCAACCTTTTAAAAATTTAGCTCATAATGGCGAAATAAACACCATTCGTGGTAATTCGGCACGCATGCATATACGTCAACCTCAAATGGCTTGTTCACTTTTTGGCGATGAATTAAAAGACCTTTTTCCTATTATGGATGATAGCGCAAGCGATTCTGCTCGCCTTGATAATGCCTTAGAACTCTTGGTACGTTGTGGATATTCCATGACTCATGCTTTGATGATGCTTTTGCCAGAGCCTTTTGGTTCTGCTTTCATTATGGGTGATAACAAACGTGCTTTTTATGAATATCACTCTGCACTTATGGACCCTTGGGATGGTCCGACAGCTCTTGTATTTACTGATGGTTATAGCCGTGTTGGGGCAATGCTTGACCGTAATGGCTTGCGTCCTTGTCGTACAACAGTTTCACAAGATGGCATGGTAGTTCTTGCTTCTGAAACTGGCGTTATGGACGTGGAGCCTGAGCGCATAGTCTCACGTCAGCAATTGCGCCCACGCCGTATGCTTATGGTGGATATTGCCGCCGGACGCATAATTTCCGATGCAGAAATAAAAGGTAATGTAATTCGTGAAAAGCCTTATGGTCGTTGGCTTAAGCAATATGCTATTTCCCTTTCTGACCTTATACATGATGGAGTTGACGGAGTAGGTGTTAATAAACAAGATATTATAAATGATTTAGCACTAACTCAAGCTTTGTATGGCTATGACATTAAAACCATAAACAATGTGCTTATGCCAATGGCAAGGGATAGTCAAGAGCCCACCGGAGCCATGGGCTATGATGTTCCCTTAGCTGTGCTTGATAATCAACCAAGGACATTATTTAATTATTTCAAACAGCAATTTGCCCAAGTAACCAATCCACCAATTGATCCATTACGAGAAAAGCTTTCCATGTCGCTTATGGATTTTGTCGGAGCGGAGCACAATATATTAGAACCAGAACCGCAAAATTGCGCTATTTTGCGTTTGAAGCATCCTTTCCTAAATCGCAATGAGCTTTTGCATGTGCGTATGTCCACACGCAAGGAGGTTCAAGCTTATACTCTTGATGCAACTTTTGCAGTAAATACAGATAATGCTGCCCTAGCTCTTGAACAAGGATTGCAAGCCATGTTCAAAGCAGCAGAAAAAGCCCTTGAAAGCAGTGCAAATATATTAATTATTAGTGATACTAACACTAGTGTAAATCAAGTACCCATACCAAGCCTTTTAGCCCTATCTGCTTTGCATCATCACTTACGGCGTTTGGAAAAAAGACATTTATGCGGATTAATTGTAGAAACAGGCGAAGCTTTTGAAGTAATGCATATGGCTTTACTTTCTGCCTATGGAGCTAGCGGTATTTGCCCTTATGCTGCCCTTGATATAGTAAGAAAATTAGCCGAAGATGGTAAAATTACTAATGTATTACCACAAACAGCTCAAGCTAACTATATTTCGGCACTTAAAAAAGGTATGCTTAAAGCTTTTGCACGTCTTGGCATATCCACACAGCGTTCCTTTAAGAGCGGACATTACTTTGAAGCCCTTGGGCTTGATGCAAAATTTGTGGATACTTATTTTACCGGAACACCCTCACGCCTTGGGGGTATCGGGCTTGATATTATTGCAAAAGATGCTTTGCAACGTCATGCACGGGCTTTTGGACTTGTAGAAACAATTTCTAATGAAAATTCACATCTTTGGACGAAAGAAAGTGTAAAATTATTACACAAGGCTGTGCGTAATAATGATGCTGCTGCTTTTGCAGATTATGCCAATAATAAGAGCGAAATCATTACTTTGCGTGACCTTTTCAGCGTAAAAAACGGCTCTCCCATAGCACTTGAGGGTGTAGAATCAAGCGCAGAAATAGTAAAGCGTTTTGTTGGTGCTGCCATGTCCTTTGGATCTTTAAGTCGTGAAGCCCACGAAACCATTGCACAAGCTTGTAACGCCATTGGAGCACGCAGTAATTGCGGTGAAGGTGGTGAGGATGTGCGGCGTTCTTCCCTAACGGAAAATGGTAAAGATATACGCTCAAGAGTGCGTCAAATAGCTTCAGGACGCTTTGGCGTAACAGCACATTATCTTGCTCATGCCGATGAAATTCAAATTAAAATGGCTCAAGGCGCAAAACCGGGTGAAGGTGGGCAATTACCTGCCCATAAGGTTACAGAAGAAATTGCAGCTGTGCGTGGCACAACTCAAGGTGTAACGCTTATTTCACCGCCGCCGCATCATGATATTTATTCTATTGAAGATTTAGCACAACTTATTTTTGACTTAAGGCGCATTCAACCTTCAGCAAATATTTCTGTAAAATTGGTGGCAGAAGCAGGCATAGGCACTGTTGCTGTTGGAGTTGCCAAGGCAGGTGCCGATCAAATCCTTGTTTCAGGTCATGATGGCGGAACAGGAGCTTCCCCTTTATCCGCAATTCAACATACTGGCTTACCATGGGAAATGGGTCTTTTAGAGGTTCATGAAGCCTTAATTGCCAATAATTTACGCCATAAAATCAAATTACGCACCGACGGATTGATTCGTAATGGATATGATATGCTTATTGCCTTTATGCTTGGGGCGGAAGAATGCAGCGTGGGCACAGCTATGCTGGTAAGCCTTGGTTGTGTAATGTGCCGCCAATGCTTTAAGGGAAAATGCGTAGCCGGTATTGCCACTCAAGAACAGAAATTAAGAGCAAAATTTAGCGGCAAAGCCGAACATTTACAGCGTATGTTTTTCTTTATGGCTGAGGACTTACGCCGCCATATGGCACAGCTTGGCATAGCTACTGTGCAAGAACTGATAGGCAGAGCTGACTTTTTAGAAGCACGTTCAAATATATCTGAAAAAGCAAAACATCTTAATTTATCAGCATTTTTCAAACGTACCTGTAAAGAACTTACTCCATGGAAAGCATGTAAAGATATGCATGAAGTTCCATCACGGCTTGATACAAAAATTATGGAACGAGCCGAACAGCTTTTACTCGGAAAACCAGTTCGTTGCACTTATAATGGAACCATAATTAATACAGATAGAGCCATTGGCACACGCCTTTCAGGAGAAATTGCCAGACGTTTACAAAAACGCCGGTTACCGCAACACTCTTACACAATAAATCTTCAAGGTTCTGCCGGACAAAGTCTTGGGGCATTTTTAATCAGCGGTGTAACAATTACCGTTCGAGGCGATGCCAATGACTATGTAGGTAAGGGACTTAGTGGCGGTATTGTAGTCATAACCCCTGCCCGTGAAAGTAATTTTATTGCCGCAGAACAAGCCATTGTGGGAAATGTTGCTCTATATGGCGCAACAAGTGGCGAAGCTTATTTTTGCGGAATGGCAGGAGAACGCTTTGCTGTGCGTAATTCCGGTGCAATGGCTGTGGTTGAAGGTATGGGAGATCATGGCTGTGAATATATGACCGGAGGTGTTGTTGTTGTACTTGGTGAATGTGGTTATAATTTTGCTGCCGGAATGAGCGGCGGCGTTGCCTTTGTGTATGATAAGGATGAACGCTTTCAAAATCGCTGCAATACGGATAGCGTGGATTTGGAATCTGTAAAAGATGTTGAAGATTGTAATTTATTACGCTCGCTTATAGAACAGCATAATCACTACACAG
>CAYJDL010000151.1:0-551 GCA_964368885.1 uncultured Desulfovibrionaceae bacterium
TCCTGACGTTTTAGACCCTGCTTTATTGCGTCCGGGGCGTTTTGACCGTCAAGTAATTGTGCCTACACCGGATTTAAAAGGCAGAAAGCGTATTTTAGAGGTTCATACCAGACGCACACCTCTTGGGGACGATGTAAAATTAGAAACATTAGCTCGTGGAACTCCCGGTTTTTCCGGAGCTGATTTAGAAAACCTTGTCAACGAAGCTGCTTTGCAAGCTGCAAAAGGTAATGAAGAATTTTTGACAATGCATCATTTTGAATGGGCAAAAGATAAAATTTTAATGGGACGTGAAAGACGTAGCTTAATTCTTTCTGATGAAGAAAAGCGCATCACAGCTTATCATGAAGCTGGTCATGCCTTAGCTGCTCGCATGTTACCAAAGACAGATCCTGTACATAAGGTGACTATTATTCCAAGGGGTCGTGCTCTTGGGGTAACTATGCAATTACCGGAGGAAGATCGTCATGGTTATTCGAGGGGATATTTGCAAAACAACATAGTGGTTCTTTTTGGTGGTCGAGTAGCTGAAGAAATTGTTTTTGATGATA
>CAYJDL010000151.1:561-5289 GCA_964368885.1 uncultured Desulfovibrionaceae bacterium
CCGCTAGCTATTGGTGAAACAGGCGAAGAAGTCTTTATTGGGCGTGAATGGGTGCAAAATAAGAACTTTAGCGAAGATACTGCTAGACTTGTAGATTCAGAAGTTAAAGGTATTATTAATGAAGCAAGAACCAGATGCCATGATATTTTACAAGAGAACATAAAATATCTTCATGCAATTGCCGAAGCTTTACTGGAAAGAGAAACTATCAGCGGTGATGATTTAGAGCTCATTTTGAATAACAAATCTTTGCCTCCACTGGATTTGGTGGACAGTAAACCAAAGGCAAAAAAGGATGATTTTATTTTCGATGAAGATACAGATGATAAGTCTTTAAATGAGCAAGAAAACACTGATAAGGGTGATGTAGATATACAGAAAAAAGACCAGTGAAAAGTAGTTGATGACGAATAATAATTCTTGGACTATACGAGGGGGTAAGGTTTTTACGCCTTCCCCCTTTGCTTTATTTGGTATCCTTAATTTAACTCCTGATTCTTTTTCCGATGGGGGAAAGTTTTTTGCGCCCCAAAGGGCTTTAGATCATGCTCATGCTTTATGGTCACAAGGTGCAAGTTTTCTAGATTTAGGGGCTGAATCTTCACGCCCAAATGCTAAGCCTATTAGCTCTTCTGAAGAGTTATCAAGGCTTTTACCTGTGCTTAAACCTCTGCTTGCTACTCATGAAAAACTCTCTGCTTTACCATTATCAACTCCATCAAATACTGACTTTGAACACAATGCGTCTTGTCAAAAACTAATACAATTTCCATATATTAGCGTTGATACCTACCATGCCCATACTGCAAAAATAGCTTTGCAGCTTGGAGCCCATATTATAAACGATATTTCAGCTTGTCTTTTTGAGCCTCAAATGCTTGAAATTATATGTGAATATAAACCAGGATATATTTTGATGCATAGTAGTGCAAGACCTGAAATCATGCAAAATAATATTACTAAAGATAATATCCTAAAAACATTACAATTTTTTTTTGAAAAACAACTTCATCGTTTCACCAAAGCAGGTTTACCTGAAGAGCATATAATGTTGGATTTGGGCATTGGATTTGGTAAAAGTGTTGAGCAAAATTTGACATTATTGCAAAATATTCACACTTTTAAGCATTTTGGAAGGCCAATTTTAGCAGCAATTTCCATGAAATCCTTTTTGCATAAATTTTTGAAATTTGATATGGAAGATTTGGATACAAGATCTTTGGCAACATCTTTATTTACCGGTTATTTGGGTCAGCAAGGTATTGCTTATCATAGAGTACACTTTGTTAAAAATTGTTTGGACGCTTTGAATATAGCTCAACTTTTCTTGAAAACTCATGACAACCCCTAATCAAATATTTATTTTAAGCAAAGGGTGCTTATGTTTGAACTAAATGATTTTTTAGAAATTCCTTCTAGACTAACGTGGCGTGATTGTTTTGATATTGTATTAATGACTCTGATACTTTATAAATCTATTCTTTTGGTAAAAGGCACCAGAGCTCTTGCTATGTTACTTGGTCTTGGGCTTATGCTTATCCTTTATTATTTGGCTATCCAACTAGAGCTTTATACAATACGTTGGCTTTTGGAGCATATTGTAGGATCTTTGTTTATAGTTTTAATTGTATTATTTCAAAAAGATATACGTCAAGGTCTTGGAGAATTAGGTTCACGTTATTTTTGGAGTCATCCTAAACTTGACAAGGGTGCTGTGGAAGAAATTATTACGGCTTGCGAGCAAATGGCTCATTCTCGAACAGGGGCTTTAATTGTTATACAATGTAATGTTCCTCTTGAGGATATGATACGTCAAGAAGGGGTGCGCCTAAATGCAGAAATTTCCCACAAGCTCTTGCAATCAATTTTTATGCATACATCTCCCTTACATGATGGTGCTGTGATTATTGTTAAAAGTAAGCTTTCAGCAGCTTCTTGTATTTTGCCCTTAGCTATAGCACAGGGGAAAAATTTTGGTACAAGGCATCGAGCAGCACTTGGAATTACCAGTGAAACAGACGCCATTGCTATTGTTGTTTCAGAAGAAAGGGGTGAAATTTCCATAGCACGCAGAGGTGAACTTTTCACAGGTCTTAATACTGATACCTTAAGAGAGGTAATTACTAATGCTCTTTAATTTGAAAAAAATTAAAAAAATTAATATTTCGATTTTGATATTATCTTTTTTAATTTCTACAGCTACTTGGTATAATATTAGTGTTCGAGATCGCATGTCAGTTCAGTTAAAAGTTCATCTGGATTATAAAAATGTTCCTAATAATTTAATAGTGACCAGTGGGCTTGTAGATGCTATTGAAGTGCACTTACGAGGTCCTAAGGCTCTTTTACAGGGTGTTCATACTGACAAACGACCAACTCATACAGTTGACCTGAAAACGCTAAGAAGGGGTAAGAATACTTTACCCTTTACTCCAACGCAGTGGAAAGAAAATTATCGAGCCTTTGAGCTTGTTGATGTAAAGCCATCACATCTTGTTGTGTACACGGAAATTATTTTGGAAAAGGTTGTACCTATTGTTCCAAATATAGATGTAAACTTAGATGATTCTGTTTTTATTGTGGAAAATGTTAAACTTAATCCAAGTTCGGCATTGATTCGTGGCCCGGAAAGCTTAGTGCAAGAAGTTAATGAGTTACCTTTATTTTTGCAAATCGATTCAAGACAGCAACCCGGAACTTATACTAAAACCTTTCCTCTTTTGATTGAAACTGCTCAAACAACTGTAACACCATCACAAGTTCAGGCATCTTATACTGTTGTAAGTAAAAGAACGCAACATAATATACCCAAAAAAATTAGTATAAATGGTCCTCATGATAGCTATGAAATTAAACCAGTAAATGTAATTTTAAGTGTAGAATTTCCGGAAAACCTTAAAAATGATAAAGAATATTTAGAAAAAGCTACGGTGAGAGTTGCGCCACCTATCTTAGATGTAGGGCAAACGGAATCTGTGAAATTGCAATTTATTTTACCCGAAGGCATGACTCTTAGTAATAAACAAAAGGTTAAAAGAGTTCAAATTACTCGCATTCGTTAAGATGACATTTATTTTTTCTGTGGGAAACTTTTTGTGAATAAAAATATTTTCCCCAGAAAAAATAAGTAGTCAATATTACATTAAGCTGGAAAGATTTTTTCAAGCTCTGTCATACATTCTCTATGTGTGTAATCAAAGCGAATTGGGGTAATTGTAATGTAGCCCTTAGTTAATAAATCTCTGTCCGAGCCTTCTTCAACATCTTTGCGACGTAAAAGACCATGAAGCCACCAATAGCTATTACCTCTAGGGTCTTGTCTTTCTTCATAATGATCATCCCAAAGGGCTGAGCTTTGATAGCAAAAACGGATACCTAAAGTTTGATCAATTGGCATGTCCGGATAGTTGACATTAATTACGCAGCGTGCAGGTATTTTATCCCAAGGTAGGGTCGTTGCTAACATTTCAGCATGTTTAGCTTGTTCTAATAAATTAACGGGCTGATAATTATCAAAGGAAAGAGCCATTGCTCTATAGCCAGCAAAGGCAGCCTCTGACGCCGCAGCCACTGTTCCGGAATATTTTATATCCATTCCGGCATTTGGTCCGGAGTTTATGCCTGAAATGACAATATCAGGTTTTTTTGGGCATAAATTTTTTAAAGCTAGTTTCACGCAATCAGCCGGAGTTCCATGAACGCCCATGCCGATAAAATTGCTTTCGCAAATTTCTTTAGCTCGTAAAGCTTTAAATACAGTAATAGCATTAGAAACTGCTGATTGTTCAGTTAAGGGTGCAACAACATAGACATTATGTCCGGCTTCGGTAAATGCCGCATAAAGGGAACGCAAACCTACAGCATATATTCCATCATCATTACTTAGCAAAATGTTCAATTGACAAGTCCTCCAAAAAAAGGAAATCATAAGGTTAAGAGACTGACCGTATAAATGTAAAAAATCATATTTCCATTTTTCAACCTAAAATTCAAGCTTTATAAAGAGTAAAAAAATGAAAGAACAAAAAAATATTAATGAAATTATTCCAAATATGGATATTAACAGTATTTTTTTAGTAAATAGTGCCACTAATCTTCAAGCTCGCAACGGACCTTTTTGGAAAATTGAACTAAAAGATGCCACCGGAAGTATTGAGGCTAAGCTCTGGAGTCCTCACAGTTTAGAATTTAATCAAATACCTTGTGGAGTTTTTGTGGAAATTTTTGGCAGAGCGTCTTTATATCGTGAACAAGTTCAATTATCCATTGATAAAATGCGTATTTTGTCACCAGAAGAAAGTGATACTCTTGATCAATCTAAGTATATAGCTTCAAGTCCTTATGATTTAAACACCATGTGGCAAGAATTAGAAATGCTTTGTAAACAAGAATTAAGTCATAAGCCATGGAATAATTTTGTTTTTTCCGTGCTTAAATGCCCTGATATGAAAAAGGCTTTTATGACATGTCCGGCGGCTAAGGCTGTGCATCATGCTTATAGAGGTGGATTACTAGAACATAGCTTGTCAGTAGCTAAACTTGCTCTTAGTTTAGCAAATCATTATCCTTATTTGGATAGACAAGTGCTTTTAGCAGGTGCAATTTTTCACGATTTAGGTAAGATTTGGGAATTTTCTTATGGCTTAGTTACAGATTATACTACAAAAGGGCGTTTGCTTGGTCATATGGAGTTGGCCTTAGAGTTTTTACACCCATATTTGCTTAAGT
>CAYJDL010000152.1:0-4378 GCA_964368885.1 uncultured Desulfovibrionaceae bacterium
ATATTTTGGGTGGCACAACATACACTTTGCACACCAAAACCTTTCAATTTCTCATGATCACGATTAATACAAGTTAAGATACCTAAGGGAGCTTTTTTTGCCATGCTCACAGCTTTTTTGATTTGCGTAATTTCTTCAAGCTTCGCTTTGTCTGTGACAATTAAAAATTCCCAAGGCTGATTGTTACCCGCACTTGGGGCTTGCATCGCTGCTTTAATAAGCATATCAATATGCTCTTGACTAACAGCTTCGTCAGTATAAGAACGAACACTGCGGCGTGTAAAAATAGCATCTTTAGCACTCATCGCACTTTGTGTACCTGCAAGCACAGATGTTCCTTGCAAAGAAAATGCACTTACCGCTGCCACAACAGTTGTATTTTTTAAAAAATTTCTTCTAGTTAGCATGTAACCTCATTATAACTATGTTATATTGTTCATATAAACTTATTCAAAGCACTACAAAAAAATCATATCTGTGATGCTTACCATATACAGATTAATCATATAAGCACTATACGCACCATATGCAAGAAGACCCAAAAAAATAACATATCAACAAGTAATATATTATATAAAATAACTTATATTGTCCATCTAAATTTATATCGAGAAATACTAAAAAAAGTATACTATCATTAAAATTACTGATTTTTTAAAAAAGAAAAAATGATACGTGAATATTATAAATAATACAGGTACTAAGTAGAAAGCTGCTGTGCTTGTTCTAATAGCTAAAGTCGTCAAATTGCGATTTTTTGTGATTTATCAAGGAAGATAAACGAGCTTTGAGGGAATGACTGTGCCACTTCATCATTTAATTTTTATGTTAGTCTCCATCACTTGAAATTATAGTTGAGGTAGAAATCCAAAAGTGTAAAACTTGGCAAAGTTTTTCTATGTCAATGGGTTTTGTTATGTGGTCATTCATTCCATGTGAAATACTTTCTTCTTTTACTCCCACCATAGCGTGGGCAGACATAGCAATAATGGGTAGATTGATAAATTTCTCTTGCTCACGTATTTTTTCTGTAGCTGTATATCCATCCATAATGGGCATCTGAATATCCATAAGAATAGCATCATAACTATTCTTTTCAAGCATATCCAAAGCTTCTTGCCCATTGTTGGCAATATCTACTGTGTAGCCTTTGGAGAACAGAATTTCTTGTGCCACAAGTTGGTTTATTTCATTATCTTCAGTAAGAAGTATATGCCCTTTATGCGAATTTGTTAAAGTCGCATCGTCACCCACAGAAAGGCTGTCAACATTTTCTAATGTATCTTGTGCAGCTAGCGGAAATTTGACTGTACAAAAAAATGTTGAACCTTTACCATATTCGCTTTCTACCCAAGTTTCGCCATGCATCAGTGACATAATACTTTTAGAAATGGCTAAACCAAGTCCGGTTCCACCGTATTTACGAGTCATAGTACTATCTGCTTGAGTAAAAGCTGAGAAAAGGTTTTCGATTTGCTCTGGTTTTAAGCCAATACCGGTATCAATTACAGCAAACTTGCAGTGAAGTTCATCTTCGTGCAAGGTGCTATATATTTCTAGATCAACGCCACCTTCATTAGTGAATTTAATAGCATTACTTAAAAGATTCAGTAATACCTGCTTTAAGCGCAGAGGGTCGCCCATAATAAGCGTGTTAGCAAAGTCATTTTCATGAATCTGCAATGTAATATTTTTCTTTTCGGCAATATGCCCTAGCAAATTTTCAAGTTGAGAGGAAATATCATGTAGGGTAAAGGGAATAATCTCCATATCAAGCTTTCCAGCTTCAATTTTAGAAAAATCCAAAATATCATTGATAATGTGCAAAAGTTCATTAGCAGAAAACACTGCCTTTTGTACAAAATTTGTTTGCACTGCATCTAGGGTGGAGTGCTCTAAAAGGCGCAAAAGTCCTAAAACACCATTCATGGGGGTACGAATCTCATGGCTCATATTAGCCAAAAAATCACCCTTAGCCTTGGTACTTTGCTCGGCAATTTCTTTCGCAACACGCAGTTCACGTTCCTTCATTATTATTTCATATAACATGGCAATGACATGCATAGAAAAGATAATAAATATTACAATAACTACCGATGAAACATGGTCAACAGTAAGGTGTAAGCTTTGGTCAATCTCCTCCTTTTTAATGCTAACTGCTAAAAACCAATTAGTCATTTCAATAGGGCTATAAACACCCACCTTCTGTATGCCTTTGTATTCGTAGATAAAACTCCCGCCCACATTCTTTTTTATATTGCCCAAAGCAGTGTTGACAGTCTCAGCTCCAAACATTTCTTCTACTTCTTCAAAAGAGAAGCTAGCATTTTTATATTCAGCGGCATTGGTATAAAGTAGCGCAAGTTTTTTATCGAAAACGAAAGCAAGCCCACTGCCCTTAGTTATTTCTTTAATAATCTCTTGAAAATCCTCCATGGAAGTTTCGGCAAGCAAGACACCTATGACCTGACCACTTTTCTTTATGGGCACAGCAACATCAAAAACAAAATCATCTGTAGTTCGTGATATATGCGGTTTAGAAATTGCAAAATCATTTTTTAAAGCATGAAGAAATGTAGTATTTTTAGATAAATCTCTATAAACATTAGAGGCTGATATACCATTCCCGAATATATCTATATAGTATAAATTATCAAATTCTTCTACGTGCGACTGTGACTCAAAAAAGGATACCACATTGTCACTATTGACATTGGCTTTTACTACATATTTAGCCAGTAGTGAAAGGTCGTCTACTGTTTCATCTACGATAACTTCTAAGGAAAATTTTAGCTGGCGAGAAATTTCAAGCATTTTATTTTGTACTGCTGTATTAATTTCTTTATTCACCACGGAATAATACCACATGGTCGAAGACAGAATCACAAAAATAGTTACAACTAAACCTATGAGTGTGATTCTGTGATCTCTGATTTCTTTGGCTACTTTTAACATCTATTTCCACATAAAACTTTCATTTTAATAAATAAACATATACTTAGCAATAGATAGTATCGCAACGGTATAAGCCAAAGGCGATACTTCTTTTACTCTACCAGAAACAAGAGCAAGAAAAATATAAATTATCAAACTAATGACAACGCCATCAGCGATAGACCAAGAAAATGGCATTAAAACAATGGCGAAAAAACATGGAATACCATAAAGATAGTCAGTAAAGTCAATAGTTGAAATAGGTGTAAGCATGAAAATACCTACCACAATGAGAGCGGCAGAACTTGCTTGAATCGGAACCAATAATAAAATAGGAGCAAAAAATAAAGAAAATAGAAATAACATTGCCACAACAAAACTTGTAAGACCTGTCTTACCACCGTCCACAATTCCAGTAGCACTTTCTATGTAGGTAGTAACAGTTGAAGTTCAAACCATGGCCCCTACAGTAGTGCCTATGCTATCTGCAAGAAAAACCCCTCTTATTCTTGGTATGTTACCATCTTTATCAAACCAATTTCCTTTTGCAGCAAGGCTTATAATTGTACCAGTCGTACCCATAATATCAACAAAGAGAAAAATTACCACCACTACAAACATATCAAAGGATAGTATTTGGTTCCATTCAAATTCTGTGAAAGCAAAGTTAAATGTGGGCATGGTAAAGAGTTGAGGTGCTATAATATTATCAAAGGAAGCTACACCAAGCGGCACAGCGACCATTGTGCTTATTAAAATTCCTATGAGCAATGCTCCTTTCATCTCATAAAGAAGCATCGTGGAAATAAGTAATACACCAAATATTGTTACAAATGATGAAGATATAAGCGTCATGGGGTCATCAACAATAATACCCGACGAGCGTAAGCCAATAAAAGTTATAAATAAACCAATACCGGCAGCAAAGGAATTTTTTAATTGAGGAGGAAAACATCGAATAAGAGCGTGGCGCAATCTTGTTAATGAAAGTATAATATACAAGATACCAACAATAAATGAAGCAGTTAAAGCAAATTGCCAAGTATATCCCATTTGCTTTACTACAACATAGGCAAAAAGAACATTTAAATCCATGCCTGGCGCAAGAGCTATAGGTAGGTTTGCTGCAAAAGCTATAATTAATGTTGCAATGGCGGCACTTAAAGCCGTAGCGGTGAACACTGAAAGCGCATCCATGCCTGTTGTCGCCAAAATAGCTGGATTGACCGTGAGAATGTAACACATGGACATAAAGGTTGTAAGCCCAGCAGTTACCTCTGCTTCTAACGTGGTGTTATGTTTCTTTAAATGAAAAAACCTTTCAAGCATAATTGTATCCTATAGCGCTATTAGGAATTTTTAAGTTTTCTTTATATATTCAAAGGTTGCAATTTGCCAGCAACAAGACGTTGTCAACGCTCTATAAGATTCCTGCCTAATGAAT
>CAYJDL010000152.1:4388-5288 GCA_964368885.1 uncultured Desulfovibrionaceae bacterium
CAAGGCTTACAAAATGAAATTCAGTACTTACCTTTAATATCTTAAATCTATATTGATTAATTTATTTTTTATCCTGTGTTTCCCTTGGAGGAGCAATAACGTCCATAGCTAATCCTCTCACTGTCAGTGAAAGCACCAGTTAACATTCATCCATACGTACAAATTTTATTAAATTTTTGCAAGAATTAATTTATATTTGTAAAATACTTTGAAACTATCAAATTAAGTTACTATGCTCTTAATCACCCCTCTTCACAATTTTCTATGCAATTTTTATGTTTAAAATTCATACAAAGATGAAGTAATATCATGAAAGAAAGAAAAATTTTAGAATTTAACAAATTCATCCGTTCCTCCCTCAAAAAATCAAAGCAAATTTTACCTCAATTTAATAAAAATAGCTCTCGCACAATTCATTAAGTTAAGACTTTACTTGACAGTCAATGTAAATTGTAATAACAAGTTTTATTGTGTATAGTAACCTGTGAGGAGACAAGTTATGAAAAATTTGCTTTGGATTTTTGTAGCGGTATTTGGACTTGCTTTTGCAATTCCTACTATGGCAACCGACAAGCCAGCTGTGCCTGCTGACGGTATTAAAATGGAACAAACCAAAAAACCTGTGGTATTTAATCACAGCACGCACAAAGATGTTAGCTGTGCTTCTTGTCACCACCCTGTGGATGGCAAAGAGGATTACAGAAAATGTAGCACTGCCGGATGTCATGATGACTTTAAAGCCAAAAAAGGTGTTAAGAGCTATTACTTTGTTATGCACAACAAGAAAACTAAGATCGATACATGCGTTGGCTGTCATGCTAAGCTTGTAACCGAAAAGGGTCTTGACAAAAAGAAAATGACTGGCTGTAAAGCTTCCAGTTGTCACCCTTAATACTTATT
>CAYJDL010000153.1:0-5252 GCA_964368885.1 uncultured Desulfovibrionaceae bacterium
CCATTAATCTCTTCTATGGCTTGTTTTAATTTGCCTATAGCAATGTCAACAGTTTCGCAAGCTTTAATTGCAGCATTTAAAAGACCAGTATGTCCAACCATATCGCCATTGGCTAAATTACACACTATTAGCGTATATTCTTTGCTTTTAATGGCTTCTATACATTTATCAGTTACTTCCAAAGCACTCATAGCAGGTGCTAAATCATAGGTAGCAACATCTCTTGGAGAAGGAACTAAGATACGATCTTCACCTTTGTATGGCTCTTCTCTACCACCATTGAAAAAATAGGTGACATGCGCATATTTTTCAGTTTCCGCAATGCGTAATTGTTTACAACCCCAAGATGAAATAACTTCTCCAAGACCCATGCTAAGAGTGTCCTTTGGAAAAGCCACAGGTAACGTGAATGTTGAATCATAACAAGTCATACTAACTGTAGAAGTAAGGCTTGGCACTTGTTCACGTTCAAAACCATCAAAATCCGGCTGAGTAAGTGCCTGCACAAGCTCTCTCATGCGATCTGCTCTAAAATTCCACAAAAACAGACCATCGCCATCTCTCCATGTGCCTTCTTTTAAAAGCAAGGTAGGTAAAACAAATTCATCGAAAGTTGAATTAGCATAGGCTGTTTCAATAGCTTCTTTAGCACTAACATTTTCAAGGATAATGCCTTTACCATTAACTAACATATCCCAAGCTTGTTTTACACGTTCCCACCTTGTGTCTCTGTCCATGCAGTAAAATCGACCACAGATGGAAGCAATACGGGCTTGTCCATTAAAGGGGAGTAAAAACTCCTCTAAAATTTCTATATATTCTACACCACTACGGGGAGGCGTATCACGACCATCCATAAAGCAATGTATAAATACTTCTAATCCTTGACTTACAGCTATTTTTACAAGGGCTTGCATATGTTTATAATGACTATGAACACCACCATCAGAAAGCAAACCAGCTAAGTGTAGTCGATTTGTACCGCCATGCTCTTTTTTGCAGTGGCTAAGAAGGGATAAGATGGCCTTGTTTTGGGGGAATTCATTATTTTCTACGGCAAGGTCAATGCGAGTCATATCTTGATAAACAACAGAACCGGCACCAATATTTAAATGACCAACTTCAGAATTGCCAATGTAGCCGTCTGGTAGTCCTACAGAACGACCTGAAGCGTTCAAAGTTGTGTTTGGATAGTTTGCAAATAGCGCATCTAAATTTGGTGTATTGGCAACAAATGGTGCATTGCTCTCACCTAATATATCAAGACCCCATCCATCTAAAATAAGTAAAAGAGTTGGTGTTAGGCTAGAACTGGAAGAAGTAATACTATGCGACATAAAAAAATCCTTAAAACTAACTTGGGCTTATTTTAGAGTGTTATTTTGTGCAAAGTCAGGTGTTTGCGTCCACAAGGTTTCTAATTTATATAAATCTCGAACAGTAGTTTGAAAAATATTTATAATGATATCATTACAATCAAGCAAAATCCACTGTCCGCTTTGTTTGCCTTCAGTGCGCAAAAATTCAAAATTTTGTTCTTTACAATAAAGAACTACATTTTCAGCAAGACTTTGGGCATGACGAATAGAAGCAGCACTAACTACAAGCATGGCTTCCGCAAAACTATTTTGATGCGAAAGGTTTAGGCAGGTAATATTTTGCCCCTTATGCATTTCCAAAAAATCATGCAACAGCTGAACTTTTTCTGCTGTTGGTAAGGTAGAATATTTCTTTTTCATTTTTTTCCTCAACTACTATGCCCTGCCTATAGCTCAAAGATAGTAGACATGTAAACCATTATTATGCATTTGAAAATATTTTTTTGGTTTACTGTAAAATTTTCAGATGTAAGTAAAGGTATTTTCATAGATTTTTCTATTGAATTAATTGTTTTTTACGTTTTACACCTATAATATTAGGCAATGCAACTGCGACGTTTCCTAAAAAAAAGTTCGCCGGATGTCTACCACCCCAAAAATAAGTCTTATTTTTCATATGTACAGTAAGCCCGGCTTGTACTCCGCCTTCTACATACATAACATTTTGAATTTCCAGAGGTAAATTTAAAATTAAAGTTGCAAAAGCGTAGGCTTGAATTGGTTTTTGGCTATGAAAAAATAGAATTCTTCCTTGTATATCCTGTCCAATGGCAGCAATGGAATGTTTTGCTCCCTTATCTGCCCATAAAATTTTGCGATTTGTGTCTATAAGTCTGAAATTTTGTACAGCGATTTGGTATTTATCCAAGTCATCTTGTAAATTTTGAGAACTTTTTTCTATAATTTTTGCTGAAGCATCATTTTGATCTTTTGGATTAGCTAGGAAAATAGCACCAAATTTTTTAGCCATTTTTTTATTGTTTACATATGTTCCATTGCGCATATATCCCGTGCTTGTTTTTCCATCAGGCAAATACATACTAGCATTAATTGCTGCCACCAAATCTTTATCTTTAGTCCACTGTTCTAAGGTTTTGGGATAAGAATTATCACTTCCAATACTATGCAGTACAAAATCAAAATATTTTGGGTCAAAACGCAAAATTACCAAGGACTCAGCAGCAAGAGTGGCGCAGTAAAAACCTTTTTCTTGTTGGTGTTTTGCAAAATCGCAAGGCGACAAGGATGCAGATAATTTATTTTCAAGCTGCAGGTTTTTGTGGTCAGACTTACCTGTTACATGAGTAGTTTTAGCATCTGTTTGTGCATAAGCTACAGACATAAAATTGTATAATATAAAGCAAAAGAAAATTCCGCTATATATTTTAAAACTTGAAAATAGTGACATGCCCTTAACCTTGCAAAGCTTTTTAGTGTGGTAGTTAGCTTTTTAGAAAATCATCAAAATAAGCAATTGTTTTTAATAGCCCACTTCGTAAATTGATTTGTGGTTCCCAATCAAGTTTTTGCTTAGCCAAGCTTATATCTGGCTTTCTTTGCCTTGGGTCGTCAGCCGGAAGCGGTTTGCAAATTATTTTTGATGAAGTGTTTGTAATCTCAACAATGGTTTCGGCTAATTCTTTTATAGTAAATTCGCCAGGATTACCCATGTTCATGGGGCCAATAAAATCAGCTGGTGAAGCCATGAAGCGTATCATTAGCTCTATAAGGTCATCTATATAACAAAATGAACGAGTTTGTGAACCATCACCATAAATAGTAATATCTTTACCTTGTAAGGCTTGTATTATGAAATTAGAAACTACTCGTCCATCATTAGGATGCATTCTAGGTCCGTAAGTGTTAAATAATCGACCGACTTTAATAGGTAAATTATACTGTCGATAATAAGCAAAAAATAAAGTTTCAGCACAACGCTTGCCTTCATCATAACAAGCTCTAACTCCAATGGGATTTACATTACCCCAATAATCTTCTGTTTGCGGATGAATACTTGGGTCGCCATAAACTTCAGAAGTTGAAGCTTGAAAAATACGAGCTTTTAGTCGTTTTGCAAGCCCTAATGCGTTAGTTGCACCATGAATACAGGTTTTTACGGTATGTATTGGATCATGTTGGTAGTGTATAGGCGAGGCCGGACAAGCAAGGTTATAAATCTCATCTACTTCAATATATAATGGGAGAGTTATGTCATGGCGCAACAACTCAAAACACTTATTGTCAAACAAATGTTCAACATTGTGGCGTGAGCTTGTAAAAAAATTGTCCACACATACAACCTCATGTCCTTGTTGTAAAAGTTTTTCGCACAGGTGAGAGCCTACAAAGCCGGCACCTCCGGTAACTAAAACTCTTTTTCGTAAATGCATATAATCTCCATAGTGTTTACTAAATTTATTTTTTGTTCGTAATGTATGCTGTTTACACTTGCTACGTGAAAATTAGTATCTTCAGTATTTTTAAACTTTCTGAATAGCCTGTCGGCAAATGTTAAAAGTAATATTTTATACAAAATTTTTAACGGTTTGCTTGGGAAAAATATCTAAGCACAATATTAACTTGTTCTGTGCGTAGAGTGATACTCTTTATGTAATTTTTTTTTGTTTGAGTAAAGAAAATTTTTTACTCAAGTCTAAAAAAATTTAATGAGTGCTTAGACAATTAATACGTTTGCCACCAGTAGCTAAAGCTAACTTGCTAGTAGTGCGTGGGTCAAGCTTTTAAATTGAAAATATTTGATAAAGCAATAAAAAGTTTTCATGTACTTCTGAATATCTGTCTATGGGATAACATTTTTTGATCATAAAAAATTTTTCCCAAAAAAAATAAATCTGCACTTCCATGAGTTTTGCCAAGGTATGAACTATAAGAACTCTTGCTTTTTTGCACTAAATTTAATATATTTAAATTGTCTTGTTTAAGATTTATTTTGAAAAGAAATTTTACTTTGTTGGAAATCATTTCTAATGAATTTAAGGTTGTATAATGTTTATATAACAATATCTTAATATGGAATTTAACTATGAAAATCAGTGAAATGCGTGATCAGCTTATTCGGGCTAAGTTACATTATGGGCAAAACAAAACTATTGAGTGTATTGGCACGACTATTATGGTCTTGCGTGCTCTTGGTGATAAATCTGCATCATCAGAAGTTGCGGGTGCTTTGCGTGAAGTTATGCTTTTAATTGGTAAAGATTGTGTAGTTACAGATATTTTAGGCAGAGAGATTACCTTTTCAGCCGGACAAGAAAAAAATATTCTAATGTGCCTTAGTCAAGTCTTTAAGACTTTAATGGACAATAAAAATAAAGAAGATCACGCTACGGCTCTTGCTCGCAAATTGAATATTGATAAATATTTAAATGAGGGTATGCGCTATATTAAAGAAAACAAAGTATCTGACGCTGACCAAAGTTTTAGTGAGGCTATAAAATATTATAAAGATGAACATAGCCTTTTTCTTCTGATTGGCGAAGCTCTTATGGAAGCCGGAGCTGCAAAGCGTGCCTTTCCATATTTAGCTAAAGGAGTCACATCAGCACCTGATGAGCCCAAAATGCAAGAAACTTATGATCGTTGCGTTCAGCTAAAAGATGTTAAACGCTAACAGGCTCTTTTTATTTTGTTCCGAACTGTGCACGTTTGCATATTTTTAAATGTGGCTATTGCCTTAGCTCAGAAGGGCAGTTTGATTTGAATTTTTTATTCTTTTTAAATGCTGCTTTTAAAGGCATGGACAGCCACGTCATGCCGCACATAATCCTTTTTTTAATAAGTTAGTGGTGCTACATTTTCTCGCAGTGACTTACGATGTAACGCAGAGTCATTGCGAGAAAAAACGCTTCGTGA
>CAYJDL010000154.1:0-5239 GCA_964368885.1 uncultured Desulfovibrionaceae bacterium
TCAGCATCACCTTGAGCAGCAGCCTTTTCATACCATTGTTTGGCTTTAGCATAATCTTGAGGAAGTCCGTCACCCGTATCATACATATAGGCTATATTGAATTGTGCATCAGCATCACCTTTGTTAGCTTTATCGAACAATTCTTTATGCTTAGATTCAGGCGAGTTATCCGAAGCATGTCCTATTCCTGAAAAAGCCCCAACGCTAATAGTTAAAATAAGAAAAAACAATAATATTAAACACTTTTCGTGATACATCCCTTTATACTTCTGACATTTCATAAATAAACTCCATAAATTTTAAAGTATTAAGCAATCTGGCAAGCTATTTAGCGAACTCGCTTCTTATTTTTTTAGCCAATTCTTTTGCTTGTGTAATTTGTTCTGCGCTCAAACCTTCAGCTGCTTCATCCATATTTATTTGGGTTTCTCCATCTGACATTAAAGCATCAAAAGAAAGAAAATCATTAGAATTTTCATTTCTTAAGGTAGTAGCAAGAGAAAGGTAAGCATAAGCTTTAACAAGGTCCTTATTTACTCCCTCACCATTTAAGTACATCTCACCTAGTTGACTTACTGCATCAATGTAACCTTGTTTAGCAGCTTTTTCATACCATTCAAAAGCTTTAGCATAATCTTTAGGTACGCTTTGTCCCATGTAATACATAACACCTAGGTTATATTGTGCCTCATCAATGCCTTGCTCGGCAGCTTTTTCAAACCATTTAAAAGCCTTAGCATGGTCTTGAGGTACCCCTTGTCCCAAGTGATACATACCAGCTAGATTATATTGTGAAGTAGCGTTACCTTGATTAGCAGCTTTTTCAAGCCATTGTGCAGCTTTAGTATAATCTTGGGTTACGCCCCTTCCTGAGTGATACATGCTACCTAGGCGAAATTGTGCGCTAGCATGACCTTGATTAGCAGCTTTTTCAAACCACTGTGCAGCTTTAGCATAATCTTGTTCTACGCTCTTTCCTAAGTAATACATACCACCTAGTCTAAATTGTGCACGAGCATGACCTTGTTTAGTAGCTTTTTCAAACCACCCAAAAGCTTTGGCATAATCTTGGGTTACGCCAACTCCCGAGTAATACATACCACCTAGTCTATGTTGTGCATAAACATTATTTTGTTTAGCAGCTTTTTCATACCATTCAAAAGCTTTAGCATAATCTTGAGGTAGGCCTTCTCCGACGTAATACGCAGAACCTAGGCGATTTTGTGCATGAGCATTATTTTGTTCAGCAGCTTTTTCATACCATTGTGCGGCTTTAGCATAATCTTGAGGTACGCCAAGTCCATCGTAATACATATTACCTAGATTGTGTTGTGCATTAGCATGACCTTGTTTAGCAGCTTTTTCATACCATTGCACAGCTTTAGCATGATCTTGAGATACGCCATGTCCATTATTATACATATTACCTAGGCGATATTGTGCATCAGCATGACCTTGATTAGCAGCTTTTTCATACCATTGTACAGCTTTGGTATAATCTTGAGGTGTGCCATGCCCCATATTATACATAAAACCTAGGAAAGTTTGTGCCTTAGCGTTACCTTGATTAGCAGATTTTTCAAATAACTGTAATGCTTTCGCATAATCTTGAGGAAATTTATCGCCTTTTAAATACATCTTTGCTATTTCAAATTGTGCTTCAGCATCACCTTGGTTAGCTTTATCGAACAATACTTTATACTGAGCTTCAGGGGGATTATCCGAAGCATGTCCTATACCTGAAAAAGCCCCAACGCCAATAGTTAAAATAAGAAAAAACAATAATTTTAAAAACTTTTCGTGATACATCCCTTTATACTTCTGACATTTCATAAATAAACCCCATAAATTTTAAACTTTTAAGTAATCCGGTAAGCTATTTAGTGAACTCGCTTCTTATTTTTTTAACCAACTCTTTTGCCTGTGTAATTTGTTCTGCGCTTAAACCTTCAGCAGCTTCATTCATATATATTTTGTTTGCTCCATCTTTCATTAAAGCACCAAAAGAAAAAGAATCATTAGGATTTTCATCTCTTAAGGTAGTAGCAAGAAAAAGGTAAGCATAAGCTTTAACAAGGTCCTTATTTACTCCCTCACCATTTAAGTACATCTCACCTAGTTGACTTACTGCATCAATGTGACCTTGTTTTGCAGCTTTATCATACCATTTAAAAGCTTTAGCATAATCTTTAGGTACGCTTTGTCCCGCATAATACATACTGCCTAGTCTAAATTGTGCCTCAGCAAAGCCTTGCTTGGCAGCTTTTTCATACCATTGTAGTGCTTTAGCATAATCTTGAGGTAGGCCTTTTCCTAGGGTATACATAGCACCTAGTCCAAATTGTGCCTCAGCAAAGCCTTGCTTGGCAGCTTTTTCAAGCCACTGTGCAGCTTTGGCATAATCTTGGTCTACGCCCCATCCCGCATAATACATACTACCTAGTTCAAATTGTGCCTTAGCAAAGCCTTGCTTGGCAGCTTTTTCATACCATTGTAGTGCTTTAGCATAATCTTGAGGTAGACCTTCTCCTCGGGAATACACATAACCTAGGATAGTTTGTGCCTCAGCATAATTTTGATTAGCAGCTTTTTCAAGCCACTGTACAGCTTTAGCATAGTCTTGGGTTACCCCCCTTCCTACGAAATACATAACAGCTAGGCTACTTTGTGCAAAAGCATGACCTTGTTTAGCAGCTTTTTCAAATAACTGAAATGCTTTAGCATCATCTTGGGTTACCCCCATTCCTTCGTAATACATATTGCCTAGATGGCTTTGTGCAAAAGCATTACCTTGCTTGGCAGCTTTTTCATACCATTCAAAAGCTTTAGCATAATCTTGAGATACGCCATGTCCTTTATTATACATATTACCTAGGTTACGTTGTGCATGAACATGACCTTGTTCAGTAGCTTTTTCAAATAACTGAAATGCTTTAACATAATCTTGAGGTGTGCCAACCCCCTTATAATGCATTGCACCTAGGAAAAATTGTGCATCAGCATTGCCTTGATTAGCAGCTTTTTCAAGTAACTGAAATGCTTTAGCATAATCTTGAGGAAGTTTATCGCCTTTTAAATACATCTTTGCTATTTCTAATTGCGCTTTAGCGTCACCTTTGTTAGCTTTATCGAACAATTCTTTATACTGAGCTTCAGGAGAATTATCTGAAGCATGTCCTATACCTGAAAAAGATGCAACTCCAATGGCTAAAGTAAGTAAAAACAATAATGTTAAAAACTTTTCGTGACATACTCCTTTATTATTCTGATACTTCTGACATTTCATAAAATAAACTCCATAAATTTAAAATTTAATCATATTGAACTTTTAAAAAACCTTTATTAACATAAATCCACTACACAAAAAGATGCTAATTTGTCAAGTAAACTATTGGTTAATGCTTTAGCTTATCAAGGCATTGCGATTTAAAATTTTACTATCATGATTTATTATTGCCAAATGTGTATAATCGGTGTAAGCAATAGTTTCAGAATAAGCTTTTGTTCTCTTACTGTTTAAAATATAATAATCTTTTTAAAATTAGGTATTTAAGTATGAAAAAATATTTGCGCTATCTTGGGCCAATGTTAATCTCATGTATATTTGTTGGAGCCATGTATCTTCTTTATCATAAGCTAAAAGCCTATAGTTTTGAACAAATTCGAGATAGCCTTTCACAAATTTCCAATTGGCGTTTGTTGGCTTCTGTTGGTTTAATGTTTCTTAATTATCTAATTCTTGTTGGTTATGATTGGCTGGCTCTTGTTGCTATTAAAAAGCCTCTTTCACTAAAACGAGTCTCTCTTGTATCTTTTATTGGTCAAACGGTAAGTTATAATTTTGGTGCATTACTTGGCGGCACTACGGTGCGTTATCGTTTTTATGCTACTTGGGGCTTTTCCTTACATGAAATTGTAAAACTTGTTTTGATGCTGGCAGTAACTTTTTGGGTAGGTGCTCTTGGTTTGTGTGGACTTGTTTTTATTATATCTCCGCCGGTTATTCCGGCAGAATTTTTAGAAGCCTTTCCTATAAAAGATATTCGTATTTTAGGTGTAGTATTACTTAGCGTCACCCTCATTTATTTTGTAGCTTGCCATTTTATCCGCAAACCCATTAAGGTCTTTGGTAAGGAATTTGAATTCCCCACCTTAAAAATTGCCCTCTTGCAAGCCTTTGTAGCTGGCATTGACCTTATTGTAGCCGCAGCTTGCATGTATGTCCTCTTTTCGTCTGACCTAAATGTGTCCTTTGCTCAATTTTTACCAAGTTATCTTATGGCACAAGTTGCTGTTGTTTTAACCCATGTTCCGGGTGGGGTAGGGGTTTTTGAACTGGTTATTTTACACCTAACCCATACTTCCAATGAACAAATGGTTATAGCCGTTGTGCTTTGCTTTCGTATTATCTACTTTATACTACCATTACTCATGGCGGCATTATTATTAGCAGGGTATGAAGTGCGCCAAAATAAAAAAATATTGCATAGCGCAGGGCGATGGCTTTCAGTTCTTTCGCATAGTATTAATGCTCGAATTACTTATAGTATCGGTATCATGTTATTAATTTTTAATGTCCTTCCTATTTGGCAAAAAGGACAATTATATTTATTTATACCTTGGTCGCATACCATGAGCTTAATTTTGCATAGTCTATGCACCCTTAGTGCAGCCATGCTTTTGTTTTTAGCCTATGGTCTTGAAATGCGACAAAATAGGGCGTGGAGACTTACACTATTTTTCTTAAGCGTAGGTATTGTCACTGCTATTTTAAATGGTATGCATTTATTCGTGATTTTAGTAATGTTAGCACTGTTTGTTTCAATTATTGCCGCTAAAAAGAGATTTTATCGAAAATCATTTTTTTGGGAAAATAATTTCCCAATACAATGGCTTTGGCCTACTTGGGTAGTGCGAGGTATTGCTTTTATACTGGCTTTCCTTTTTGGAAAAGGGCAGTCTAGCTATTGGGCACATGGTGATTTTGCTTTAGCTTTTTTCAATATGCATACAATTATTTCAGTTTATATAATTCTTTTAGGTATATGGACTTGGCGTAAGATTAAAAAATAATCTAATTTTTTGTTTTCAATTTTATCTTGACAAATACCTTCATGTCTGTGTATAACAGCAAATGGAAATAAGGTTTTAGGATTTGTTTGAAATAAAGTAAATTCTATAATCAGGAGGGGTGGCAGAGCTCGGTTTATCGCGGCGGTCTTGAAAACCGTTGAAGGTG
>CAYJDL010000155.1:0-5228 GCA_964368885.1 uncultured Desulfovibrionaceae bacterium
ACAAAACTTGAACCTCTAACCGTTCCAAGCTCATGAGCAAACATAAGCCCGGCACTTTTTTGCATACTATCCGTCCACCATGAAAGACCATTAAGCCTAAAAAACAATGTCTGCCATTTTGTCAATCTACCACCAACATCATCCCCACCCCCGGCACGAGCCACAACTTCACCGCTCATATGATCAAAAAACACCCCAAGACTTGCAAGAACTTCCCTTTGTTCCTTTGTCCCTCTGCCCTGAATCAATCCGGTTAAAGCCTTTACCATACTCCCAAGAAAACTCTTTCCTTGATATTTCATTTCAGCAGAAAAAAAGCCTAAATCCGATACTGCCGAAATAGCCGCCCCTCCTAGTTTAGTCATATTATTCATCATGCGTATATTACGCCCAACACTGGCAAGCGTAGGACTGGCATCAAAGTTAAGGCTTCCGTCAACTTCCTTGAGCTGATTTTTTAAAGCCTTACCTTTTTGTATTTTTTCTATCTGCTTTTCAATGGCATTATATTGTGCAATACCATCGGCATCATCTATTTCAATCTTTCTTATTTGCAAGCGTAAATCATCTAAAACAGCATTCACCACATTGTCAAAATTAACTTGTGGTGACACCCCTAAGGAACGCATTAAAACTGTACTTTGTGCATTTTGCTGTAAACCTGTTATAACTGCTTCCCTTAAGGTATCACGCCCATAAACGCTATTATATTTAAGCCAATTTTCCCCATTTATAAAATGCAAAACACGTTCAGCCGACATCTTTGCTGCTGTACTTCCAAGAGTACCACTCTTATTTGCTTCTAAACTTGCAGTATTGTCAAACTTAGATGCATCTTTGCTAACCCTAACACCTGTAACTATATTGTCGTAAACCTCTCTTAAAAAAGCATCTTGGTCATCTGTGCCTATACGTTTCCAATTAAGCATGGGCTTTATATCCTTAGCCCATTTAATAAAGCCTTGCTTGTGCATTTTCATAGGGTCATGCGTTTGCCTTACAATATAACCGGGTTCTTTGCCTATCCAAGCACCGGACAAATTGGCATCATTACGAGCCTTTTCTTGCCATTTATGAAAAACTTGTGCAATCTCCATGGCTTCTTTATTTCCTTTATATGGTGGAGCATCAGGGTTATCAAAGGTCCATAAAGCATTGACTACATCTTTATCATATACTCCCTTTGAAAAAATCTTTACATGAGCATCGGAAAGTTTTTGTAAATCCACCAATAAACCGCCAATATATTCGCCGCTAAGTGCTACTTGCTTTGCATCAACACTAAGCCGAGAACCGGTAGTGGCATAATTTGTACCCACAAGCAAAGATGACAAACCCTCATACTCATTACCCTTAAAGGTGTTAAGGACAAAGTCCACATTCTTGGCAAGGGTTTCGGCTTGTATGGTTAAAGCTCTTTTCTTTGCTTTTAATAAGACCTCTTCATTAATAATTCCGGCAGTGATGCTTGCAAGCAATTTTTCTTTTTCATTAATTGCCTTGTTTTCCCTATCTGCTTCACGTTGTTCTTTGCGTTGTGCCCTATCTGCTTCACGTTGTTCCCTAATCTGTTCTTTATTCCGCTGTTTTTTGACAGTTTCAAAAGCCTTTGTAATTTCTTCATCAGTTGCATAATTTTTGAATCTTTCCAATATTATATCAATACAATCCTTACTTTTCGCCATATTTCCCCCGTTGAAAAGTCTATTTCAAAGTTTCTACATAATTACTAAAATTAATTGACTTACTGGATTGCTTCGTCGCCGAATTATGTAAGGTTCTTATTTTAGGCTTAAATCTCTTTTGGATTGCCGCGTCATGTCGCAATATGCCCTATTGTTAGCATAATTTTCGGGCGACATTCCTCGCAATGACTCACGATGGCACGCAGGGTCATTGCGAGGAAAAACGCTCCGAGATTTACTTCAACGATGAAATAACTAGCGTTTTTCCGTGGCAATCCATCTTAAAATTTACGTTTAAAACCAGAACTTTCTTAGATTAGATTTCCGTGCTGAGATATGGCAATTGCCACATTGTCTTATGTAAAAAAAGAAAATGCAAAGCGCACAATTTCTTAAAAAATGGGCTTTGCAAAAATCCCCCACGCTCATTATAAGAATGGGGGATTGTTTATGGTTTTATATTAATAGCTTATGTGCTGCTAGTTAAAATAGTTTGTTGGATAAGAACTGTTGTCTCATCATCAGCATTCTTATATTCAACATAGCCATTTAAAGCATTTTGACTATTTTCTACTTTAGACCAGACATTAGTATCAATTTCAAGATTGATTCCATTATCACTAGCCTGAATACCAAGGCCTTCAAGTACGTCATCAGCTGTACCGCCGGATACATTATCACCAGCTACGATAACTTCCATATTGGTAATTTTATCATTAGCAATAAGGTCTTTTACCGTGTCAAGGTTATCAATTCCGGAAAGTAGCACGTCTATGCCATCATCGCCGTCAATACTAAAGACATCCTCAATGTTTATGTTAGTAAGATCCAAGTCAAGTTTTACAAGGTCATTGCCACTACCGCCTTGAATTTTCATATCAGCTTTAAAGCTGTCTATATCAATGACAAATTCCATGGGGTCATCCACATCATCCACAAGAGACATGGGGGCAACGTTATTTGCTTGCGGCATTGGACTTTGCACAGCTGGAGTAAGATCTGGATCATCTACAATCTTCAAGGTGAAGGTAGGTGCTTCCACAGTGTAATTGGCTTTGTCTTGTCCCACTAAAGGAATCCTAAAGCTAAAGACAAATTCTGTGTCTTCCCATACGCTGCCTTCACCACTAGGATTAAGTACCCAAGTGCCATCGGTAAAGAAGGCAAGGTCTCCGGCATCAGATGTGAAGAGGCTACCTATATCAGAAGAGTTATAGTCATCCGGATACGGGAAGTTTTCAGGCTCCGCATCAGAATTTTGCCAGAAACCATCCTTACCGTCATAGTTCATCCTTCCGTTATACACAGAAGCTACCTGATCGCTTGCCAGCAGACCGCTTAAGGTAACTGCATTAATGGTTCCGCTAATGGCTGTTCTGGAACTTTCGCTAACGGTTTGCATCACAGGCAATTTAGAGGCGGTAAGGGTTTTTTGTTCTATATTAAAGTTAAGGTTCGTTGATTTGGATGCAAGCCCACTATCAGGTTCTTTCGCTATAGCGTTAATCTTGAAGTTATACTTATCTTCAAGTCCTATGCCTGTATCAGCATCTAAGCCTGTGGTGCTCAAGCTGTAATGTATCTCATCACCTTTTATGGTAAGGGTTAAGAAGCCCTCATCGGTATAGACTGTGGTGGAGCTATTAGGAGCAAGGTTAATCCTTTGACTGGCTTGACCAGCAAGACCCACAGTGAAGTAATAATCATCAAAGACATTACCGTCTTCAAAGTCATCTATGATTAAAGAGCCGGTAATGGTTTTATCACCATACGTACCTTCAGTTCCGCCTGAAGTTACGATAATTTCAGGAGCTTGGTCAGTGCCGTTAATGGTTACTTCAAAGTTTTCTTCCACTCTGGCATTGTACTTATCCACAACAGAGAAGGTAAAGACTTCTTTTAAGCTTTCACCCTCTTCAAGTGCTAGAATTTTACGCACATCAGGATCAATTTCAGCCCCTTCCTCCATGTGCTTTAACTTATAGTGAAAATATTGCGAGTTTATACCATAACTAACGATGATATAATCACCTTCTACGGTAATTACACCGTTTTCATCAGCTTTATATACCTCACCATCATAAATGATAGAAGTTGTAAGGTGGTCAAAATCATTACCACCATCGTTATCAGCATCGGAAAGACCTACCTTAAAGAAATCAAATCGTGGAGAATTATCTAAGGCTTCTTTATCGTCAATTTCCACTTGATAGAAAGTGCCCTCAACATCAGGATTTAAATCCAACTCCGGAGCGTTAGTATTATTTAAATTAATAGTAAATACTTCATCCCCGTCACTTGCTTGGAATAAGTGCGCATGATCACCAGTAAACTGTAATCTGAAAGATAGCTCTAGATCTTCAGTTGTGCAATTAGGTGCGGGATTTAACACATATTTACCAATATTATGGAAGAAGGCAATGGTACCAAATTCTGACTCAAAATATTGGTCAGGTTTACCCATACCATTAACATTGGTAGGTAGGGGTAGTTCTGTCCATAGGATTGGTTCGCTACCATCGGGCATCATATCACCATCAGACACAGGTATTATACTCACATCCACATCAGCCCAAGTAGCACTGACATAAGCAGACATGTCGGCAAAAGTACCCACAATGGCTTGTCCGCCTTCTGTGGCATCAACTAACTCCTGCACTGCCGGAGTTTGAAGAGATTTAATGCCAATTTCAATATTGAGATCTTTGCTTGTACCATGCGCATCAGTTACTTTAACAGGAATCTTAATCTCTTTTCCACCGCTATAGGTTGGACTTGGGTCAAAGACATAAGAGCAATTATTACCGCTAATGGTTACAGTTAGTTCGCCTAAGATAGCACCGGGCATGTTATATGTAGTAACACCATCTGCCATAGTTACTGTTACAGGCTCATCTCTAACAGTAATCCTAGTAGTGCCATTTCTGGAAGTATCAATCTCCTGACCATAAATGTAAAGGCTAAGCTCTTTTAAGGTATCGCCATCACTGTCAATATCATCAATGTCAATTGTTCCTTTATACAAAGCAGTTGGGCTAAAGAACAATTCATCCGGTGTTGTGGGAATCACTTCTGCCTCTGGGCTACTGTTAGAACCGTTAATGGTGAACTTCAGTTCTTTTGTGCCGATAATGCCCTTAGGGTCAGTGGCGGTAAGCACAAAGCTTTCTGTAAGTTCTGCATCCTTGCTTAACTGTTGATAAGTCGGGTTACTAACATCCAGTTCATATTTGTATTTATTGTTAGAGGTATTAAAGGTTAAAGTGCCATAAGTACCCTTAATGGTAATGATGTCACCATCTTCACTACCCATAACCCTGCCTTGGCTAAGCTTATAGTCATAACTGCTATTATCAAAGGTTGGGTCATCCACATCTATCATATTTACTATGCCGGTAGCTTCTGAATTACCGCCTGCTACTTCAAATTCTGCTTCTGCTGCAAACTCAAAGCTTGGTCCATCGTCAGTACCAATAATGGTAAGCTGAATGGTTTCGTTTGTAGAGTTGCCGCCTCTTCAATCATTTACGTTAAAGAGGAGGA
>CAYJDL010000156.1:0-5217 GCA_964368885.1 uncultured Desulfovibrionaceae bacterium
GTCTTCTACCTTTTCATCACCAAGAGCTTTTAAGGCGTCAATTTGGTCTTGGGTTTGTCCTGTGGTATAAGTATAGCTACCATCGCCCTTTACCTCAAGATTTCCATACTCTCCTTCAATGATAATACTTGAATCAGGATCAGTTGTATCTAAAGCTTGTCCTTCAATGGTAATGCTTTGCTCTGCTAAGGTATCATCTTCAGTATCAGGGTCATCAACGCTTATAGTTCCAGTAGCGGTCTCACCTGTGCCTTCCATAACCTCAGAGGTAATAGCATCTATAACTAAATCAGGCGCATCATTAGTACCTGTAATGGTTACAGTAATATCTTGTGTTGTAGTTCCACCCTTGCCATCAGATACTGTAATAGTATAAGTTTCGGTACGAACTTCACCATGATTTAAGCTATCAGCCTTTGCATTATCAAGGGTAAAAGTATACTCACCATCATTATTAACTTCAAACTTACCTAATGAATCTGCATCACCTTGCTTTTCGGCAGTAATGGTAAAACTATCATTATCAGGGTCATCAATATCAAGCTTACCACCCATACTTACAGTAGTATTTTCAGGGCTAATGCTAGTGGCATTTTCACCTTCGCCAAGCTCAGTAATAGTAAGATTAGTGACGCTGTCAGGGTCTATAGTTGGCTTATCATTAGAACCATTTACGATAATATCTAGCGTTTCGGTATCTGTAGAACCATGAGCATCGGTTGTTGTAACCACAAAACTTTCAGTTGGCTTATCGCCTTCATTAAGAGCGTTAACAGCATCTTTTTGAGCATCGGTTACGCCTAGGGTATAAGTAAAGTTACCATTGGCATCAACTTCAATATTACCGTATTGACCTTCAATGACAGTTTTTCCACTGGCATCTTTATCTATAGTAACATTATTCACTGTAAGAGTTTGAACGCCGCCATCAGAGTCAGGGTCAACAACATCAAAAGCACCGCTAACACTTTGATCAGTGCTATCTTCAGAAATAACACTATCAACACCTTCATCTAATTTTATACTTAAATCAGGCGCATCGTTAGTACCCTTAATGGTGACAGTAACATCTTGTGTTACAGTGCCGCCCCTACCATCAGATACAGTAATTGTATAAGTTTCGGTGTGCTCTTCACCTTCTTTTAAAGAGTCAACAGTAGCATCATCGTTTAAAGTAAATTCATAGATACCAGTTTGACTGTTGATTGTAAAATTACCTAAGGAACTATCAGGAGCGTTAGTTACTGTAAAAGTTAAACTATCACCATCAGCATCAACGGCTACAATTTGTCCTGTCATGCTTGGAGTTCCGCTTTCAGCGTCTCCAAAAGCAGAATTAGCACCTTCTCCCATTTCCTTAACAGTTATGGCTGTATCAGAAGCATTGGGGTCATTATTATCATCAGGATTTGGAGGCAAAATTTCAGGTGCTGTATTTGGTTTTACAGTATTACCTTCGGGTAAGGAATCGTCATTGCCATCGTTAGCATCATCGACACCATCGTTGGTGCCAAGAGCTTCAAGATCATCATCATCGTCATTATTATCGTCACGTTCTTGATCTAAGCGAGTTTCACGATCAATACCTGAAAGCAATGATCCATCAACAAGCCCTACACTGTTCCCACTATTAATGGGCGCAGTATTACCGGCAGCTGGCATTAAGTCTTCATCAAGGGCTTCAAAAAATGATTGTCCATCAATTTCAACGCCTCCAATAAGGAAGTTGGGCATGTTATCCGCTGTGTAAGCAACATAAAAATCAACAAGCTCTATATTGGATTCTTCATTTGTACCTTCATTAAAGGTCATAACAAGGTTATCACCGTCACGAGTTAAGGTAGCATCGGTAGAATTAAATTCTAAAACTAAACGATCTTCAGGTTGTGGGGTTTTGCTTAGAGTTTGACCATCTTTGGGCTTTTGTAGAAAAATATCAGCCATGGAAATATCCTTTTTTTAAAAAATAAAAACGTGCAACGCTTAATAAGGGGCGCATTAAAAATGCACCGACAAGGTAAAGCCAAAAGGCTTACCAAAAACAAAAAGGAATTAAAAGGCGTATGTATCAGCGATATTAAAAGCAAATGACTTGTCAGTTAAAATTATCTGTAAATCATCATTATAATATCAAAGACCACACGACGAGGAAGAAATCCTCAGGTTATGGGAACCACAACCCTAAGTACCCTACTTACCGGATATACCTGACAGATAATAGGAACTTAACATGTTAAGGAGTAAATTATTACTCACACGCAATTCTTGCGTGATTTCTATCTAATCACTATGCAAATCACTGTCAAGTTTTTTAAAAAAATATTTTTCAAAAAAAGATTTATTCTTTTCTGATTTTTACAAAAGATTTGACATTTACCCTGTTTTATGTCAAAAGTTAAGCGTTTAATTTTCCATATTTTTTATTAATTCTAAACATGAGGTGTAAAACATGAAAAGAAAAACAATTTTGTTTACTTTGATGCTTTTTCTTATGACGAACATGGCTTTTGCAGCTACAGATTATGTTCAAGCAAACCTTGAGAAAATAGTTATTGAGTCTTTGACAAAAACTAATATTACATTTGAATCTGTTAAGTTTGACGCAAGTGCTAATACTTTAACTTTGACTAAACTTGCAGCTAAAGCAGATAATTTAGACGTTGCTATTGATGAAGTTATTTTTAAAAAGCCAAATGTTGAAAGTTTAAATCCTGCAACCAGCGGGCATCCTCTTGTTGCCGAAGAAACAATTTTAAAAAATCTTGTTGTTAAATCTGTACAAAACGGTCTGCCTATTGAACAAAAATATGGTAATGTGCGCGCCCTCAATTGGAAACAAAATGTAGGTAAATTCTTTACAATGAAAGATAAGCTGTACAGTGAAGAATTTTATACAATATATCTTAACGCTTATTATGATAGTGTTGAACTTAATGATTTTACAACTTTAACTCCAACTGTTGAAGTACCTTTTACTATCAAAAATATTACTTTTAAAAACATTACCCCCACAGAAATCGGTTCCTCTGTCTTGTCAGGTCTTTTTATTGATGTGAAAGAAGATGCGTCCACTAAATTTAAATTTTCTGTTGATAGCGTCACTATTGGTACTTTCAAGCATTTTACCCCTAAACAATATGCAAATCTTATACAATTAGGTAAAGAGCCAGAAGATAAACAGGACGAGCTTATGGCAAGTTTTGGGAAAGAGTTGTTAGCTGAAATGCTAAAGGGTTTCAAAGCTAGTTTTGCTGTTAAAGGCTTAGTAGTGCAAGAGGGATCTGGTGGAAAGAAAAGTGTTGACTTTAAACTTGATGAAATGAAATTTGTATCTGCATTTGACCCAACCAATGCTAAAAACTTAACTTTTAACTTAGATTTTAATGGTTTTACTTTTGATATAGCTACCTATGAACAAGATCCGGCTGTGCTTGAAAACGTTAAAAAAGCTCTCAATGGCACAGTAGTTACAATGAATTATGGCTTTCACTCTTCAATTAATTTAGAAAATAAAGACAGTAACATTAATGCTTTAGCTTTTATTAAAGAACTTGGTGAAGCTAAATCTAGTATTGACTTTAATTTGAACATCAAAAACTTTGGTGATATATTTAATATGGAAGGCATGGAAGCTTTACAGGTAGCTTCTATTAGGTCCTTAAAACTCAACTACAGTGACGGTGGGCTTATAAAGCAATTCCTTTTAGCTGTTAGCAAAAAAATGGAACAACCTCCGGCTGCCACCGTTGGTTTATTAAGCACAGTCTTTGATGCTCAATCAAAGGAACTAGCACCTTTTATTTCTGCTGAAAATATTGGTGCAGTTAAGCAATGCCTCTTTAATCCCGGTGTATTAAATGTTGATGTAACATTTGCAGAACCAACATTGCTATTTGGTGTCATGCTTGCTGCTCAACTTGACCCACTTACTGTACCAGTAAAAATTACTTGTAAACCTGGAAAACCACTTGCAGAAGGTTTGTAGGTTTTAGGGAATAAGTAAACCTTAATGTTTAGCATTTTAACTGTTTGAACTTTTGAGTGACAACACAGGGAGTTAATCTCTGTGTTGTTTTTTAGATAAAAAGCACAACGATAAAGTAGTAGCTTACGATTTGCGACAAAAATATTAATGCACATAAGTTTTTTACATAAAAACTGCTTGACTTCATGGAAAACTTGAATATATGTGCTTAGCATATTGTCATTAATACTTTTTAAGCAAATTGCTAAAATCGTAAAATATGACCTTGGTCATTAATATATTAACAAAGAGAAATACTATGTCTACAACATCCACGCTTGGCGAAAAGCGTAAAAAATCAATTTTTCGTGAATATGCTGAGGCATTACTTGTTGCCCTTGTTCTAGCACTTTTTATCCGCACATTTATCGTTCAAGCTTTTAAAATTCCATCTGAATCAATGCTTGAAACCTTGATTGTGGGGGATCACCTTTTAGTAAATAAATTTTCCTACGGAGTAAAAATACCTTTTACTGACAATTATCTTTTTGAAGGTGCTTCTCCGGAATATGGTGATGTTATCGTTTTTAAATATCCAAAAGACCCTTCCCTTGACTATATTAAAAGGGTGGTAGGATTGCCGGGCGATATTATCGAAATGCGAGATAAAAAACTTTTTCGCAATAATGTTGAAGTAAAAGAATCCTATGTACGCAATTCCGACCCGCAAGGTATTGTACCCACAAGGGATAATTATGGTCCCTTTACTGTTCCGGCAAATGAATATTTCGTTTTAGGTGATAATAGAGATAATTCTCAAGATTCACGTTTTTGGGGAACAGTGGAAAAATCTGCCATTAGAGGTAAGGCATGGCGTATTTATTGGTCTTCTAACGGTTTTGACAATATTCGATTTAATCGCATGGGAAAGGCTGTTGAATAGTGTTTGTACAGCTAGCCAGCGGAAGTTTGCATGGAGTTGATGCTCTACGTGTTGATATTGAAATTGACATGGTGCGCAAAGGTATTCCGGCTTTTACCATGGTTGGTCTTGCAGAAGGGGCAGTTCGTGAATCAAAAGAGCGAGTAGCGGCTGCCTTAAGAGCATGTGGATTTAATTTACCACCTGCCAGAATAACAGTTAATCTTGCCCCAGCTGACCGCAAAAAAGCCGGTGCCGGTTATGATTTACCGTTGGCTATAGGCCTTTTGGCAGCAGCAGATATTATACCTAGGCAAAACCTTGAAGATTG
>CAYJDL010000157.1:0-5040 GCA_964368885.1 uncultured Desulfovibrionaceae bacterium
TTACTGTTCTTACATATGCTGTATGGCTTCTTTAAAACAAGCTCAATACCTTGCGGAACAAAATCCAAATATCAACATTACCATTTTCTACATTGATTTACGCACACCTGGGCGTTATTTAAATGTTCTTGAAAAGGTGCAATCTGCTCCAAATGTTACCTTTGTTAAGGGTAAGGTTGCAGAAGCTATGGAAGATTCCAAGGGCAATGTTGTACTGAAAGTTGAAGATGCAGTGCGTGGTGAAAAGCTCACCTTAAGTTATGATATGGCTGTTTTAGCTACAGGTATGCAACCATCGCTCGTTAATGAAGAGTTGCCTTTCCCAATAGCTTTAGATGAAGACGGCTTTATTATTAATGGCGAAGAAGCTGGTATTTATGCTGCTGGCTGCGCGCGTATGCCTTTGGACGTGATGCGAACTGCACAGTCTGCAACCTCTGCTGCTATGAAGGCAGTACAAACGGTTAAAGGGAGGTAGGCATACATGGCCACGAAAATAGGTGTTTACTTTGATGAACAAAATATCGGCGGTGGCATTGCTGTGGCTGACCTTGCCGCCAATGTTAGTAAGAAATGGGGCGATTTTACCCCAATAGTTAAATGTTATCCTGTGCTTGCCGATGCTACAAAGGATATTCAAGATGACATTGCTGCCAATGGACTTGACGGGATCTTAATTTGTGGTTCAAGTCCTCGCTATGACACAAGTATTTATGCTTTTGGCGAAGTTATGGTTGAGCGTGTTAACTTGCGTGAACAATGTGTTTTAGCCTACAAAAATCCTGACGGTAGCACTCAAGATGGCTCTGCCCCTGAACTTTTAACGCTTATGGCTCAAGATTATGTTCATATGGGCGTTGTAAAGTTACAAAAGGCAAGCCCACCTGAAGCTGCTGAAAATAAAGGTGTTAAGCGTGTTTTAGTTGTTGGTGGTGGTTGGACAGGTTTAACCAGTGCGCAGCAACTTTCCGTTGCCGGATATGAAGTAATTGTTGTTGAAAAGCAAGATGTTCTTGGCGGACATGTGCAAAACATTCCTCAAGCTACTCCACTGCAAGCTCCATGGACTGAACCGCAAAGTTCAGGTCTTGAAGCTAAGATTGCCACAATACAAAGTGATAAAAATATCACTGTATATACATCTTCCACAATGGCTAAACTTTCCGGTCAACCCGGTGAGTTTACAGCAATATTTAATACTCCAAAAGGTGAAGTAAGTGCTGAAGTGGGTGCTGTTGTTTTAGCAACTGGCTGGACCCCACTTGATGCAAAAAAATATCTTGCACCAATGGGTTATGGTGTTTTACCAAATGTTTATCATGCCGGAGAGTTTGGTAAACTTTTGCGTGAAGGTAAGGTTAATCCCAAGCGTGTTGCCTTTATCCTAGATACTACACTTGCTGAAAATGCCTTTAAGCCCTCTGATTGTTGTGGTTGCGGTAAAGATGAAGCTTGTGATGCTTCTGCTAAAGCTGAACCAACTCCTACAGCTCCTGCTAGTGAAGGTGAAGGCGAAGAAGCAGTCTTTGTTAAAGAAGATTTGGAATGCATTAAGCATTTAGCTTATTCAAATTCTGTATCTTCCATTGCAGCTTTGCGCCTAGCAAATGCTGTGTGTGACAAAGATGAAGGTGCGCAAGTATTTATTCTATATAAGCATATGGTAGTTCAAGGCTTGCTTGAGCGTTACTATAGACATGCTCAAGACCGTCTTGGAATAATGATGACCAAGGCAGATGTTACTGAAATAGTTCAAGGCTCTGGTGAAACTTTAACAGTTTCATGCAAAAATACCTTGCTTGGAATGGATTTTGACCTTGATGTTGATGCCATAGTATTGCCAACAGGTATTGTGCCAACAACTGCCAAAGAAGCTGTAATGCAATTTGACTATCGTCAAGGACCTGATTTCCCAGATTTGGGACTTTTTGATGGTTTTAGCGATTCCAATTACATTTGCTTCCCTTATGAAACAAGGCGTACTGGTGTTTATGCTGCTGGTTGTGTTCGTCAGCCAATGACAATGGATGCTTGCGAAGAAGATGCCTATGGTGCTGCTTTAAAAGCTATTCAATGTATTGAAGCTGCCGATCATGGAGTAGCTGTGCATCCACGTTCTGGAGATTTATCCTACCCCATTTTCAACTTTGTGCGTTGCACCCAGTGTAAGCGTTGCACAGAAGAATGCCCCTTTGGTGCTCTAGATGATGATGAAAAGGGTACTCCAAAGCCAAACCCTGCCAGATGCAGACGTTGCGGAACTTGTTTTGGTGCTTGTCCTGAACGTGTTATTTCCTTTGCTAATTATAATATTGACCAAATTGGTTCTATGATTCGTGAAGTGCATGTACCTAAAGACTTTAAAAATGAAGGTCCACGCATACTTATTTTAGCTTGTGAAAATGACGCCTATCCGGCTCTTGATATGGCCGCTATGCGCCGTAAGCCTTGGAGTCCATACGCTAGAATTATTCCTGTGCGTTGCCTTGGTTCTATTAATGCTATCTGGGTATCAGATGCCATGAGTAAAGGTTATGACGGAGTAATGTTGCTTGGTTGTAAATATGGCGATGACTATCAGTGCCACTTTATTAAGGGTTCTGAAATTTGTAACCGCCGTAAGGAAAATATTGCAGAAACTCTAAATCGTCTTGGCGTTGAACCTGAGCGTGTAGATCAGCTGGAAGTTGCCATTGACGAATATGATAAAGTGCCCGATCTTATTGATGGATTTGTGTCTAGAATCATCAGTATGGGACCTAATCCTTTCAAGGGCATGTAGGAGAAGTTATGGCGCAAATTAAAATTACACCTGATATGGAGTTCGTTAAGGGACTTCAGGAATCTGGCGGCGAAACATTGAAAAAATGTTATCAGTGCGCCACTTGTTCCGTAGCTTGTCCCATAGCTCCTGCCAATAGTCCATATCCACGAAAAGAAATGGTTTGGGCTTCTTGGGGTATGAAGGAAAAACTTAAAAAAGACATTGACCTTTGGCTTTGTCATAATTGCGGTAATTGTGCAGACCTATGCCCACGGGGAGCAAAACCGGCTGACTTAATGTCCGCTGCTCGTAATATGGTTTATCGTGACCTTACTGAACCAACCGTAGTAGGCAAATGGATGAGCTCTTCAAAAGGATTGCCTATTTTATTTGGTATACCTGCTGTATTTTGGTTGGTAGTTTGGTGGATAAGATCAGGTTTTCATGGTGGGGAATGGTTTGTGCGTGCAGCTGACGGACGCATAGTATTTAGTGAAATGTTTCATATTTTATATGTAATAGATCCTATTTTTATGATAACCTTTTTTGGTGCAGCTTTTGTGCTATATAGAGGTGTTAGCAGGCTTATATCGTATTTTAAACCCGAAGGCACAATTGTTATGCTTGGCAAAACCAAACCATGGTATTGTCATTTGTATGATGTAATTGTTGAAGAAATTGTTACTCATAGAAAGTTTAATAAGTGCTCAACACCAAGTGAAAAACCCGAAGATACAATTGCTAAGTCCGGTCGTAAATGGGGGCATTTAGCCTTAATGTATAGCTTTGTGGCTCTTGCCATTGTTACAGCTATTGTAGCCGGTGCTTCATGGGGTGGAATGGTATTTCCAGCATTGAAAATGCCAACTCCTCTTGACCAAGCTAATCCTGTTAAAATATTAGCAAACCTTGGAGCCTTAGCAATGCTTTTTGGTCTGGGTATGTTGACCATAAGACGTATGAAGCTTAACCCTAAATATCAAGGGTCCAGTTTTTATGATTGGTATTTGCTTGGTATTATTTGGGTAGTTTGCCTAACTGGTATTTTAAGTCAAGGTCTTCGTTTGCTTGATGCTCTTACACCGGCCTTTATTGTATACTATTTGCACTTAGTTACGGTTTGGATGCTCTTTGCCTATTTACCTTGGTCAAAACTTGGGCATTTTGTTTATAGAACCGCCGCATTAACTTATGTGCGCATGGTGGGTCGTAGTAACTAATTTATATTAATTCCGATCTCCCAAGGAGGAGGCCGTTATGTCTGACGTAGCTCGTAAAGTCTTCCCAATGGACAATGTTCTTGCCCTCGTGGTGGGTAAGGAAGACGTTGATGTAAAAGAATTGGCTGGTTTTTTAACTGGGCGTAGCATAGATTGTAATTGCACAGCTCAAGTTATTGCTCCCTTAGCTGCTGGCTGGCTAGCTAGCTTGTATCCTGCTTTTGTTCAATTAGCGTGGGATGAAGCTATGCCATGGGAAAGCTTTGTTGAAGAAAATAAAAAAAGCATTGGGGATAATGTTTCTGTTCCTCCAATGAATGCTAAGCTAAAAGCTTTAGCAGGTAAAACTCTTGGTCGTATTGATAGTTTGGATGAAATTAGCAAAGCTCAAAGTGCTGAAATTGTCGCTTTGCAAGCTCGAGTACAAGAGCTTGAGCCAAGTCAAGTTAAAGCAAAAGAACTTGAAAAGAAATGCGATCAGCTTGAAGCAAAAGTAAAAACCATGACTGGCGATATGGGTGGCTTGCGTAGAGAGCTTGCTCCATTCCAAGGAAAAATGGCTGTTGATCAAGCTGAACTTATGAGCATGATTAAGGGTGCCATTAAAGATAATATGAAGGGCTTTGTTGCTGCTGGTGCTGCCGGAGCTGTTGCAGAGGGTGGCGAAGCTGCTGAAGCTTTTGCAGAGGAATTAGCTGATGATACCCCTCGTGGAATCACTGGCGATTTTGGCTTTAACCAATCTGGTTCTGATGATGACGGTTTTGGCTTCTAGCAGTTTTTAATCTCAGAAAAGACTTTTTTTAGTTTTTTAAAAAAATATGGCATTTCTTATGTTGAATAAGAAATGCCTTTTTTATGAATTATGCTTTTATTTCGCTTGTATAATATAGCTTTTGGTGATAAATCATTTAGTGTGGGTAATATTTGGTTGTTTGCACAATAATTGCAAATGGAATGTTAAAATCCCTCAAGGTAATTCATGTGGTGCGTTCAACTTATAATTTTGGTTAGGTCTATGGTGTTGAAATAGTGTGTATAATATGCATGCTGATG
>CAYJDL010000158.1:0-4992 GCA_964368885.1 uncultured Desulfovibrionaceae bacterium
CGCATTCTTGTCAATAACTCTGTTATTTTAGCTGTTTTAATTGGATTCATATAACTTAATATTTCACCCGCTTGTTTAGATTTCATATTTACTAAAATCTTTGCCGCTATGCCTTCATCAAGCTTTTCTAAGGCCGCTCCGGCTTGACGCGGCTTCATATTCACATACATATCTACAAGTCCGCTCATTTTCTTACCTTCTACAGTTTTAGCTTCTGTAAGCATATCTTGCACTTTACGTTCAGCAGCTTGCAATTCCTTTAATCTTTCTTCCATTTGTCGCTTAAGGGTCAAAATTTCTTGCTCTCGTCTTGCTAACTCTTGTTCCTTGCGAGTTGGGTCTTCAGGTGGCACATAAGCATTAATATTAGGTGCCGGAGGATTTTCATTAGGAACTAATGGGTTATACGGTGGTATCGTCGCACTTTGCGGTCCGGCAGTGCCAAGGGGTAAAATATTTTGTTCAGGTGGACTAAAAGGTGCACCGTCAGCGGCCGATGGTGGCGGTGGTGGTGTATTTAATTTAGTATCCAAAGTTGCAGCATAGGCCACCTCTGCTACCCCAAGGCGTGGAATTGGCAAGCTTGAAATGTCAAGAGTATGCCACCAAGACAAATCTTCAGGTTTAGGAGCTTGTGCCTTTAAAGGTTCTACTTGTGCATTTGCAACAGGTACAGGGCTTTGTGGTATTCTATCTACTACTTCAGGATTATTATTTTTTTTCTTATTATCAGTATAGGCTATGGCAGCACGTACAGCAGCTGAGCCTTGGGGTTCAACAGCTGTTCTATTCGTTGCAACTTGCGCATCGTGTCTTTTGGGCTGTACTGAATCAGTACTGCTTTTCACTTGTAAAGCAACAGCATTAGCAACGGCTTGAACATTTGGCTTATTGCCGTCAACTGCAATAACCGGTTGCTGTAGTGTAGCTGTAACACTGTTCCAAAGCCCTGTAAGAGTACTAAGTTCCGGTAAGGAATAACCTAGACCAAGAGCTGTAAAGAGCATTATTTTACAAAATCCAAGCCCCATAAGTATCCGACATACGTTAGATAGTGACCATCTTGTAGCGGATGGTTGCTGCTTCGTCATTGACTTTTCTCTCTTGTTCTTTTTCTGCCACATAATGACGCTCCTGCTGTTTTTCTTTTAACTTTTCAAGTACTTTTTTATCTTTAGCGCGAATGAGCACCACTTCTTTGCAGGCATTGACGCTCTCATATAATTGACGCAAACGGGCATGACTTTGAGATAAATCAGATTGCAATCCTTTAATAAAACTTTCAAAAAGCCATCGCTCTGCAGAGTCCATACAAACTTTTGCAAACATTTCATTTTCTTTTTCAGCTATTTGAAGCCTTAAAGATTCAAATCGATCTTCCTCACGCTTAAGCATAGTTTGAGCTTTAACCAATTGCACCTTGGCTTGTTCCTCTAGCATTGCTCTATAGTCAAGAATTTTTTGCATGGAAAAGGTAAATGACATGGAACCGCCCGTTGTTAATTTGACATATTCTGATGATATGCAAAACCTAGACCAAGGTAAATCTTATATAAACTACTTAAGCATTTTTTCATGTAATATTCTTATAAGTGAAGTGTTGTTTTTTTCTGAGGAAAAATTTTAATAAGAATTTTTCTCAAGAAAAACCTTTATATATTGCACTTCACAAACATCATAAAAGTTGATATACACCTAACTTTATTTAAGGAGTTTATATGCAACAAAATAAAATTTATGGCATTATCGGTGAACCTCTAGGGCACAGTTTAAGCGCACTTTTACACAATACTACTTTTCAAAGCCTTAAACATAAAGGAACATTTGTATTATGGCCCCTTGCAAAAGAAAACATCGCACAATTTGTGCAAAGCGTACGCTTATTAAAAATCTCCGGCGTTTGCGTAACAATTCCGCATAAACAGGAAGTTTTAAAATACTTAGACTATATAAGTCCCTTAGCCAAAAGCGTTGGGGCTGTCAATACACTTTACTGGGATGATAATGCTCTATGTGGCGACAATACCGATGTTTCCGGTTTTTTACAGCCACTACTCACAAAAAAAGTGCCAAATCGTGCTTTAGTTCTAGGTGCCGGTGGAGCCGCCAGAGCTATTATTGTAGCTTTAAAAACTTTACGCTCTCAAGGTATGAACAAGATTTTTCTAAGTAGTCGCACCAAAGAAAAAGCCCAAAGCCTATGCGATGAATTTCAATGCATCTTTGTACCTTGGGAAGAGCGTGCAAATATTAAAGCAACATGGATAATTAATACTACACCCCTTGGAATGAAAGGTGAATTTATAGAACAAAGTCCCTATCACACAAAGATGTTTAAACAAAATATAGTTAAAGACTGTCTTGCCTATGATATAGTTTATAATCCGCTACAAACACGCTTTTTACATGAAGCACAACTGTCTGGCTGGCAAATTCAAGATGGCCTAGATATGTTTATTGGTCAAGCCATTGAACAACAAAAGCTTTGGCTTAATCAAGCGAATGAGCATGCTAAATTGCGAATATTATTAGAAGAACACCTCAAAAAATAAATTTTAAATTTTTTGCTTATTTTTTCCTTGACACGAAGGCTACTGTTTGACTAATTATTTCATACCCTATAGGGGTATATGGTATTGTACAGATTGACAAACTGGGGAGTACAAAATGAAACAATGTATGAATGTTGAAACCATTCAAAAAAGACTCAAAAAAGTTGAAGGTCAAGTTCGTGGCATTCATAAAATGGTTGAAGCGGACAAACCTTGCGAACAAATTTTGATTCAAATTGGTGCTGTAAAATCAGCCTTGCATAAAATTGGACACATTATCTTAGAAGGACACATGCACCATTGCGTACTGGACGCCCTCAAAAGTGGAGAGGAAGAAGAGGTCATTAAGGATCTTTTGACTGCATTACATCAATTTTCTAAAACCATCTAGGATTTACCATGAAAGATTATATTTTTGCATTAAATTCAAAGCCAATGCTTTGCATTTCTGGTGGATTTTTATTGCTTAGTTTTATAGTAGAATATATTTTACCCATAATGGGAATTGACTTTACATTTTACATTAATCCAGCATGGGTATCGCTGATTATTTCCGGAACGCCATTAGTCTACAATGCAGTCATCAGAACTGCACAATTGCGCATTACTTCTTCTTTGCTCATAACCATAGCCATGGTTGCGGCAGTATACATTGGTGATGTTTTTGCCGCCGGAGAAGTTGCCTTTATCATGGCAATAGGCGAATGGCTTGAGGATCGTACTGTTGAAAAGGCCAAAAAAGGTATTGAAATGCTTTTAAACCTTGTTCCAAGTACAGGGCGAAGAATTTATGAAAAAGCAAGTGGTAGTACAGATGAAAAAATTATTGCAGCTGAAGATATTCACGTAGAAGATATTTTGCGAGTATTGCCAGGTGAAAGCTTCGCTTTAGATGGTGTTATTATTAAAGGAAATACATCTGTTGACCAATCCATCATGACAGGAGAATCCTTGCCTGTTGATAAGCAAGTTGGAGATGATATTTACGCTGGTACAATTAATCGATTTGGCTCTGTTGATATTAAAATTACAAAATCTTTTGCTAACTCCTCATTGCAAAAAATGATTAAACTAGTTGAAGAAGCAGAAGCTAATAAGGGGCCAACCCAGAAAATTGTTGATAAATGGGCATCTATTTTAGTACCAACGGCTTGTATTATTGCTATAATAACCTATCTATTTTTTACATATATTTACCTACTAGACGATGCCGATGCAGCACTTATTCGAGCTGTAACCATCTTAGTTGTATTTTGCCCTTGTGCCTTAGCTTTAGCAACACCAACATCTATTATGGCTGCCATTGGGCAAGCAACCAAAAATGGCGTGCTCATTAAAAGCGGTGAAGCCTTAGAACTTATGGGACAAGTCAGTACTGTGGCTTTTGATAAAACCGGAACAATTACCAAGGGTGAACTTACCGTAAGTGATATTAATGCCTTAGGAAATGATACTGATAATTTTATTAAATTAATATCTTCTGTTGAAAGTCATTCCGAACATCCTCTTGGTAAAGCTGTAAATCTTTATGCAAAAGAAAAATCATACGAACTATTTGAAGTGCAAGATTTTTCAATGTTAGTAGGTAAAGGTGTGTTTGCAACTGTACAGGGTAGTTTATTATATTGCGGCAATGAAAAATTGATTAATGAACATACCAATGCTACTCTTAGCGATCAAAACCATCAAAATATTTTACAATTACGACAAGAAGGCAAAGCAGTTATAATTGTAGCTTCGCAAGATCAAATACTTGGTATTATAGGTTTATCTGATACAATTAAAGAAAATTGCACTAAGGCTATTAATTCACTAAAGGCTTCCGGTATACATAAAACAGTACTCTTAACTGGAGATAATGAACACAGTGCAAACTTTATTGCCAATAAAGTAGGAATTAGTGAGAGTTTTTCCTCACTTTTACCCGAAGGTAAGGTCAATACCATTAAAGACTTAAGTGCAAAGCATGGGCATGTATGCATGGTCGGTGATGGCGTAAATGATGCACCAGCTTTAAAAACAGCTTCGGTTGGCATTGCAATGGGCACTATGGGCAGTGACATTGCTGTCGAAGCGGCTGATATTGCCATTATGGGAGATGATATTTCCAAAATTTCTTATCTAAAAAAACTTTCCAATGCTACCATATTTTCCATAAAGTTTAACATAAGCCTTGCTATGATTATAAACTTTGGAGCAATTATATTTTCAGTTTTAGGCTGGCTTAATCCGGCAACCGGCGCACTTGTACACAATGCCGGCTCTGTCTTGGTTGTGCTAAATGCAGCTAGGTTATATGATAAGAAAATAGAAGCTTAAAGAAACGCTGATTTATTCTTTTTCTGGGGGAAAACCTTTTTTTGACAAAATTTTTTTGCCCAAAACCCTTTTACAAAAAACATTTAATAGAATTTTTATAAATAAAAAAAATTTTTTTTTA
>CAYJDL010000159.1:0-4986 GCA_964368885.1 uncultured Desulfovibrionaceae bacterium
ATTTACGAGAAGAAGCATTTCAACCTGTTTTAGATAATATGCGTGAATTATGCAGTTCTTTTCGTATTCTTGGCTGCTATGCAGCTGCAAAACAAAATTTAATATAAGAGTATACAATGTTAAAATTACAAGTGCCTTCATCAAAGTCTGTCTCCCATCGTATGCTTATGGGAGCGGCCTTAGCAAATGGAAAATCTATTGTACATAATGCCTTAATAAGTCAAGATATTCAATGCACTATGGAAGTATTAAGTCTTGCCGGAGCAAGTTTTACTCCCTATAATGATAGCAAGCAAAATGGACAAAGTTTTCAAATAAATGGCATTAACACCGCAAAACATGATGCTCTAACACCAATTTCATGCTATATGCATGAATCGGGTACTTCAGCACGTTTGCTAACTGCTATTTTAAGTACTTGCCCCGGTCTTTTTCGTATACATGGAGCACAACGCTTACATCAAAGACCCATGCTACCTTTAACTAAAGCTCTGCAAGAGTTAGATGTTACTATAGAATTTCAAGAAAAAAAAGGTCATATGCCCTTTATTCTTCTAGGGCAAAATCAAACCATGCCCGATTTGAAAGATAATGAGCAATTATATTCTCGCATTGCCAATATTGACAAGAAAATCAGTATAGATTGCGATGCTTCAAGTCAATATCTTTCCGGTTTATTAATGGCTGCACCACGCATGCCATATGGTCTTTGCATTCATCTTCAAGGCGAAAAAATCATTTCATGGCCTTACGTTGGTCTAACCCTACAATGCCTTGAAAATTTTGCAATCCCCTTCCAAGTAGAAATCTTCCATGAAGATTCGTGGCAAAGCGTTAATTGGAAAGAAATTAAGCAAGTTGAACCAAATTCAATACGTTTTTGCATTCCACAAGCTGCATATCAAGCCGGAGAATATAGCGTTGAGGGAGATTGGTCAAGTTCGTCTTACCTTATTGCTGCTGCTACGCTTGGAAGCAGATCTATTAATATTCAAGGATTAAATCCTAATTCATTACAAGGTGATAGGGAAATTTTAAATATTTTGAGAAATATGGGCGGTTCTTTCACTTGGGAAGGTGGATTATGCGTAGCTCCAGCAAAGTTATATGGAATCAAGGTAGATATGGGAAAATGCCCTGACCTTGTGCCAACTGTTGCCCTTATGGCGGCATTTGCTGAAGGTACGACAACAATTTATAATTGCGCACATTTACGCCTAAAAGAGTCAGATCGCATCGTAGCTCCGGCTACTGAATTGCGCAAAGTTGGTGTTGAAATTGAAGAATTAAATGATGGCTTACGCATTAAGGGTCTAGGTAAACCGCCTGTATTTGACGATAATACTATTTTTAGCACCCATAATGACCATCGCATAGCCATGTCTTTAGCTCTGCTTGGTTTGCATGGGCAAAAGCCACAAATGGACGATATAACAGTAGTTCAAAAATCTTTTCCAAATTTTTGGGAAATATGGGAACAAATTCATGCTTAAAAAAATTTGCATAGTCGGCAGCAAGGGACGTATGGGCTCATATTTAATAAAGCGTTTGCAGTCAAAACCCAAAGCTAAGGCAAGCTATGATGTACATGGTATAGACATACCCTTAGAATCTGCAAATCTGCAAGAATTTTGCAATAATGCCAGCTTAATATTACTTTGTATTCCAGCTTATGCTCTGCAAGATATGCTTAAAATATTGGTTCCGTATATGCCAAGCGATTGTATTTTAAGTGATATTACTTCAGTTAAAGAACAACCCTTAAGCTACATGCAAAAACATTGGCAAGGGCCAATAGTTGGTACGCATCCACTTTTTGGAAACAATACCCCAAAGGGTAGTGATTTGCCTGTTGCCATTGTGCCCACAAAGTCCAGCACCCAAGAGCATGTTAAATTTGTGGAAGAGCTTTTTTTAAGCCTTGATTGTCGGGTTTTCTCTTGCACTGCTCAAAAGCATGATGAGGCCATGGCCGCTATTCAAAATCTGAATTTCATTACTTCGCTTGCTTACTTTGCGGCCTTGGCTCAAGATGAAAGTCTATTGCCGTTTTTAACGCCATCTTTTAAAAAACGACAAAATTCTGCCCAAAAATTACTTACAGAAGATGCCGAACTGTTTGGTGGACTTTATGAAGCCAACCCTTATAGTCAACAACTTGTACGCAAATACATGGCATTTTTAAACCTTGCTGCCGGAGGAGATATTGATTTACTTGCCGACCGTGCCGCTTGGTGGTGGGAATAAGTATTGTTTTTTGCTTATATTTATTTTGGGGAAAAACCTTTTGTGAACAAAAGTTTTTTTCCACCCCCAAGATCATTGGCCTTTTCCAAAAAACTTTCATTAGATTTTTTCTAGCGAAAAAATCTTTTATTTCATGTAGTTAAGGGAGTGATAATTGTCAATATTCTAAGTTATGATTGCTTGACAAAAGCATAGTAAAATTATATTATCGATAACAGTTATCAATAATTACTTGTGATAACTCTTTATTAACTTATAGTTTCCAAGGAGAAAATCATGGTTGAAGTTGGCAAATTAGCCCCAAGTTTTAAAGTTGAAGGTTATCAAGACGGTAAATTTTTTCCTGTATCTTTAGAAGATTACCGTGGTAAATGGGTTTATCTTTTCTTTTACCCCGGTGACTTTACCTTTGTTTGAGTAACTGAAGTTGCTGCAGTTGCAGCAAAAATTGATGCTTTCAACAAGCTTGGCGTTCAGGTTCTAGGTGTTAGCATGGATACAGTTTTTGTACATAAAATGTGGGATGAGCAAGAAATTTCCAAAATTAATGGTGCCAAAACCCCATATCCTTTACTTAATGATAATTGCGCTTGTGTTGGTAAACAATATGGTGTTTTTTGCGAAGACATAGGCATGAACCTACGTGGTAGCTTTATTATTGACCCTAAAGGGATTGTACAAAGTGTTGAAATTGTTGCTGCTCCTGTGGGACGTAATTTTGACGAAGCCTTACGCCAAATTGAAGCTCATCAATTTATTCAATGCAATGAAGGTTGCGCTGTACCTACAGCATGGGAAGCAGGTAAGGATCACCTTACCCCTGGGCCTGAGCTTGTTGGTAAAATCCATGAATCTTGGAAGCTTGATAAATAAAAATATTTAGCCAGCAAATATTTTTAACTCCTACTAATCTGTTTTAGTAGGAGTTTTTTGCTATGTGGCTTTTGCCCTTAGTCAGCAAGTATATCCTTAGGTGTATAATTATTCATTGTTTAATATTACTTTTAAAGGCATGGATTGCTGCGTCGAGCCGCACAAATTCAATATTTTATCGGCAAAAAAGGGGCGGCTCTCTTCGCAATGACTTACGGTGACACGCAAAGTCATTACGAGAAAAAACGCTCTGAAATTTACGTTAAATATTGGAATGATAAGCGTTTTTTCGTGGCAATCCATTTTGAAAACCACGTTAAAACAGCAAAATTTTCCCAAATATAATTAATAGAATGTTTAAAATGCATTTTCAAAAAAAGTTTTCCCCAAAAAAAGAAAATAAACCATTTTTTTCTTAAAAAATATTTTTCTTCTTACTCTTTAAACGTAAGGCATTACCAACAACAGTTAGCGAGCTTAAGCTCATGCTTAATGCTGCAAGCATTGGATTTAAAATAAGCCCAAAGGATTTTGCAAAAAGACCTGCTGCAACGGGAATTAAGACAATATTATAGGCAAAAGCCCAAAAAAGATTTTGTTTTATGGTGAGCATAACAGCTTTACTTAGCTTTAAAGCTTGACAAACGTGACTTACATCGCTTTGCATAAGTACAACATCAGATGATTGCATTGCAATATCAGTACCTTGACCAATAGCAACACCAACATGAGCTCTTGCTAAAGCCGGCGCATCATTAATGCCGTCACCTACCATAACCACCCTATGCCCTGCATCTTGTAGTTGACGTACTTTTTCTTCTTTTTCATGAGGTAAGACTTCGGCTAAAATATTTTCTATATCAACATATTCTTGCACAGCTTTTGCTGTAAGAGCATTATCACCTGTTAACATAAGCACAGTAAGCCCCAAGCTTTTTAAATCTCTTACAGCTTGTTTACTATTTTCCTTAACACTGTCGGCAACGGCAATTAGCCCGAGTAATTTTTTATTTTTCACAAAATATAGCACGGTTTTGCCTTGTCTTGCCAATTCTTTTTCTTTTTCAAGCAAGGGGTTAATAATATTTTCCTTGGCAAGAAGGCGAGCATTACCAGCTAAGACTTGACCATTATCATAACTTGCACTTAACCCAAGTCCCGGCATTTGCAGAAAGTTTGTATATAGCTGAGGATCATTTAAAGAAAGGTGTAAACCTTGAGCTTTTTGCACAATGGACAGACCTAGGGGATGTTCTGATAATTTTTCAAGACTTGCGGCAAAGCTTAAAAGCTCTATTTGTTTTTGGTCAAGATTTGACACTTCATTTGAAGTTAATGTGATGTTTTGATTAGTATTTGTTTGATTTTTGTCATCACTGTCAGTTAAAGGGAGTATATCAGTGACAATTGGTTTTCCATGGGTAAGAGTTCCGGTTTTATCAAGTACAATTGTGTCAATGTCTTGCATGCGTTCAATGGCAGCGGCAGATTTAAATAAAATGCCATGTTCAGCTCCCATACCCATGCCCACCATAATAGCAGTTGGCGTTGCAAGACCTAAGGCGCAAGGGCAAGATATAACCAAAACAGCAATGGCTGTAGATAGGGCAAATTCCATAATAACAGGAACAAAAACGGCACTTATGCGGTCAGCAAGACGTGCAATAGGGGCTTTGGAGGCAGTGGCAGACTCTACAAGCTCAATAATGCGTGCCAAAGTGCTATTTTCACCTGTTCTTGTTACTTGCATGTGAAAATAACCCGCTTGGCAAATGGTTGCACCTATAACAGCGTCCCCTTCTTTTTTTTCTTGAGGTAAACTTTCTCCGGTGATAGCAGAAGTATCAATATATCCATGCCCTTGGA
>CAYJDL010000160.1:0-2431 GCA_964368885.1 uncultured Desulfovibrionaceae bacterium
TTGTATCTTGAAATTTTGCCTCATCGTTAAGAATTTTTTCTACAAGGTTTGCTAATGACGTACTATGTTGGCGAACTTTTTGAGCATTATCCCCTTCGACCATAACTCTACATAAAGCTTCTGTACCGGAATAGCGCAAAAGAACCCTACCTTTTCCGGCAAAATCCTCTTCTATATCTTTAATAGCAGCGTTAATTTCAGGAATCTTCTTAAGCACCGGCTTATGCTTAATTTTTACATTAATTAACTCCTGAGGGTATGGGGTAAGCAAATTTGCTAATTCTGAAAGTGGTTTATCTTTTTCTTTCATATATCGTAAAATCTGCAAAGCCGCCAGTAAACCATCTCCTGTTGTGCTATGTTCTCGGAATATAAGGTGTCCGGACTGTTCACCACCAAACATATAGCCGCCCTTACGCATTGCTTCCATTACATAACGATCTCCAACTTGAGTGCGAATAAGCTTGCCCCCTTTTTCATGCATGAATATTTCCAAAGCCATATTACTCATAATAGTTGAAACAAGAGTTTTTTGAGGTAATTCTTTACGCTCTAGCATTGCTTGAGCGCATAGAGCCATTATTTGATCTCCATCTAAGATTATTCCATTTTCATCTACCACTATTAACCTATCTGCATCACCATCAAGAGCAAGTCCAATGTCAGCACGCATTTCTCGTACTTTTTCAGCTGTACGTTTTGGATATAGTGAACCATAGCCATCATTAATATTTAAACCATTAGGTTGATTACCTAAGGGGATAACTTCAGCTCCAAGTTCCGTTAGAGCTAAAGGTGCAACCTTATAACTGGCACCATGAGCACAATCAATAACAATACGCAAACCGGATAATGACATATGAGCAGGAAAACAGCTTTTAGCATATACTATATAACGTCCTCCGGCGTCCTCAATTCTTTTTGCTCTGCCAATTTCTTGAGGCGGAGGATAATCCCATGTTTGTCCCGTGCCATCAAATTCACTTTTATGCATAAGATTTGTAATAGCGTCTTCAACTTCATCTGCAAGCTTATATCCTTCAGCATCAAAAAATTTAATACCATTGTCGTAATATGGATTATGGGATGCAGAGATTACTACTCCAAGGTCGGCTCGCATATTTCTAGTTAAAAAAGCTATTGCCGGAGTTGGCAGTGGACCGACCATAATAACATGCATACCCATGGAACAAAAACCGGATGTCAGTGCTGATTCAAATGTATAGCCCGATAAGCGAGTATCTTTACCAATCAATACCTTATGCGGATGGGTGCCACGTCTAAAATAAGTTCCGGCAGCTTGCCCAAGGCGTAAAGCCATTTCGGCTGTCATGGGAAAGATATTTGCCTTTCCCCTAATACCGTCTGTACCAAAAAGGCGGTTTTGCATAAATTCTCCTTAAAATATATGAATTGAAAGTATTGTAAGTTTTCTACCATGTAGGGACATTTAGCATGTCAGAATTTCCATTTTTTTGTACTATGCGGCATTTTTGTAAGTCCAAATAAATCAATACTCCTTCACTGGGAGGTAAATTTTGGTTATTATCATGCATGCCGTCTAATAATTGTAAATATTTTTGCAGTTTTGTAATATATGGTGAATATTCTTGACCGGTTTTAAATTCAATAACTCTCCAGCCGTTTTGACCATGTGGAGGCAAAAGTAAATCTACTCTATATAGTTGACCATTACTGTCTATTAGTGCTTGTTCCGGTAGACCTATAAGTTGCCATGAGTTTGCTTGAGGTAAGTTAGCATACCATGTTAATGCTTCAATAAGTTCTTGTTCCAATGTTTCATAGATGTTAATGGGTAGAGGGAAACTTTGTATACCCCAATGAACTATTTGCTCAATTTTATCATTACATCCGATTTTTTGCAATATTTCAAGACAATGGTGCATAAGTAAACCACGTCTTGTATGTTCTTGAACCTTAGGTTCGGCATTAACATGTTCTAAAAGTTCCTGTAAGGGTGCTCTAAATATTTTTAAGCGTGGTAGCCAGTGCATAAGGGGATATGCCTCTTGCTTATGAGTATTTATTTTTGAGGAAATTTCTTCAATATTAGACTTTGACACGTCTTGATCAGAGGTTTGTTCTGTTTCAGAAGTTCCTAAGTCCTTTGTTATTGGAAATCCACTTTTCCAAGGTAATGCTATATTATTAGATTTAAAAAGAATGCTAAGGGCATTTGAAAGATTTTTGCGTTTTTCAGTAGCTTTAGTGCTTGTATGAAAAATATGCAATTCTTCTTGGGCTCTTGTGCAAGCTACATAGAGAACGTGCAGACATTCATGAGCTCCTTGCATTTGTGCTTGATAGTAATGTTCTTGCGAATGTTTTGTTCTGGGAGCTAATAAGTTTAAATGAGCAACTTTTTGAATTATAAAGTCAGAGTTGTCTTTGTTTTCAAAATTTGTCCAAG
>CAYJDL010000160.1:2441-4928 GCA_964368885.1 uncultured Desulfovibrionaceae bacterium
GGATAATAACCACTGGGAATTGTAAACCCTTTGATTTGTGAACAGTTAGAATGCGCACAGCATCAAGGCTTATTGGGGTTGGAGCTTTTTCTTTTTCACCTTCTTTAGCCCAATAATCTAAAAATGTTCCTAAGGTGGCATGACCTTGTTGTTCAGCTCCGTATAAAATTTCTAAAAATCGGCGTAAATAGGTTTGCTCTTGAGAAAAACGGTCAGTTATATTCCAAATTCGATACCATTCTTGTATACAATCATATGGACTAAGTAATTGTGCTGCTCTATGAAATGGTCCAAAGGCATTATCCCAAAATTGTGGCCAGCGTTCTTTAAATGCTATATATAGCTGTTGATTGCCATGATTTTCACGTGCTTGCAAAATAAAATCTTGTAATTCACTTATGGTAGGGATAAGATTTTCATTTGACTTATTTAAGGGCAAGTTTAACATCTTACCACTAAGTAAAATCCAAAAATGTAAGTCATCTTGTGGGCAATGTAAAAATGCTAAAAGAGCAAGGCTTTCTTGAATAAGAGGATGGGTGTGTAAAAGTAAACTATTTTCTGTAATAGCCGGAATTTGCCACTGTAAAAGCCACGATGCGACTAAGGCTGCATGTTCATTTTTACGCACTAAAATAGCAATATCTCCGAAAGATCGGCGTTTTGCAAGTTCATCAAGTATTTTTTCTTGTAAAGCTATGCGTATATTTTCCTCAAGCTCTGTGGCATTATCTCCAATAACTGAGTTAATGCAAATATAGCCGCCCTGAGCATTGTCTTTAGTTTTTTGCGCCGCATCCTGAAAAGTGATAACTAATTTTTGAGCTCCATCATGAAGCATTTGTGCAGGGCAATCCTTACTAATTAAACTTTGTAAAATAGGCAGTGCGTCTTTGGTATTGCTTAAAGATGCAAAAAGGGCATTGTTAAATCTTACAATAGCTTCACGACTACGCCAATTGGTTGGCAGCTTATCAGTGCCAAGGCTGGCCATGCAAGTCAACTCTTGAGTGTGGCACACTTCATCAAAAAGAGCTGCATCACCACCACGCCAACCATAAATAGCCTGCTTTACATCTCCAACCCAAGTTAATGAACCACCGTGAGATAGAGCTTCGACCATTAAGGGTAGCAATGCACCCCATTGTTCACGGCTTGTGTCTTGAAACTCATCAAGCAAAACATGCTGTAAATTGTTTCCAAGTTTACATAAAGCCATGGAAACACCATAGTCTAAGCTTAAAATTTCTTGAGCAAGGGTAGCCATTTTTACATGTGCTACCTTGCTTTGCTGGTCTTGGAAAAGATTAATGTTTGCAACTATAATTTTAGCCATTTCTACAAATGGATAAAATTGCAAAGCACTTTTAATTACCAGACCTTCCTTTTGTAATGCGTAAGAACTAGCTAAAAGCTTTAAAAATAATTCCTCTGCGGCGGAAGATGCTTTGCCCTTACTAGCCTTAGGTAAGCATTCATCAAGAGAGGATTTTTTTGCATAAGAACTTTTAAAAGCCTTCATATTTCCTTGAGCACAGTCATTAAAAAAAGTATTGGCATGTGCCAAAACATTAATATTTTCCTCTTGAAGAAGATTGCAAATATCACTCCCATTATTTTTAAAATTGTCCAGAAGCTGAAAATAATACTTTTGTAAATCTTCTTTTGAACTTAATGTTGTTATGCTTTGGGTAAGCAACATTTGAACTAGTGGGTTAAGAGCTTTTACTATGTGCGAACCTATTACAAATCCTTTAATTTCTGCTTGAAATAATAAAGAATGACAAATATTTTCAAGCAAATAAAGGACATTTGCATCACCATATTCTGCTTGTTCAACCAAAGAATCAAAGATGGGGTCCATAACCTCTTGAATTGCAAAAGAGCTTTCAAAATCAGGTCCAAGACCCAAATCTAAAGCAGATGTGCGTACAATAAGATGTAATAAGCTGTCAATGGTACGAATATTTAAAGAGTTGTATTGGCGTAAGATAATTTCAATCCAAGCTTTAGCTTGAGACTGATTCATTTCTTTATTACTGGAGTTTGGTCTATTAAGAGCGATTTCTTTTAAACTTTTAAGCACTCTTTCCTTCATTTCTGTAGCGGCTAAATTAGTGAAGGTAATAGCCATAATATCACCCCAAGAGCTTTCTTCGTAAGGGGTATTGTCATGTGATTTTAAAAGACATCTTGGAGAATGAGTTTTGCAAGTTTTTTTTGCAAGCAAGGATAGAAATTGTTGGGTTATATAATGAGTTTTGCCAGAACCGGCAGAGGCCTTGACTTGTTGCATATGCGCAGTTGTGGACATTGTAAACCTTCCTTTTGGGAAAATTATTTATTATTTCTTGTGGCTATTGCCTTAGTTCAGCAAGTATATCCTTAAGGTGTATAATTATTCATTGTTTAACGTGACTTTTAAAGACATAGACTGCCACGTCGAGTCGCACAAAATCAATGGCTTAACAAAAAGAGCGGTGCGAC
>CAYJDL010000161.1:0-4920 GCA_964368885.1 uncultured Desulfovibrionaceae bacterium
AGAGAAGATAGAATAAAGTATGCCAAGGAAAATATTGTTATCAACCATAAACATGCCGCTAATTTAGCTTTACAAGAGTTAAAGCGGATATTTTCTTGTAGGATTGGTGAAAAGTAATCTTGAAATTGTATATAAGGTGTTAAATATATAGCTAATTTTCAATATAATTTAATAAAAAATAATATTTAAATTTGATGCAGAATTGTATATGTATATTTTTTTTGAAACTTTAAAATCCGTTTGTAAAAAGGGATATGAGAAGTATTTATGTTTCTGGTTGAAGTTAAGACACTATCATAATAATCTAAGCCATATCTGCGATATAAAGAAACTTCACCTGGCATATGCACAACGTGAGTATAATGTTTAACACCCTTGGAACGGCGTAGTTGATACACATCAAGCCCTGGAGTTGTCATAACGCATATATCAGCTTCAAGCATGTTAAGGTGCATGAAAGCGCGACTTCCTTTTCCAATGTAGTGGCTTGTAAAATTAGAAGCTTGAAATTGCAAGCCTAGGTCATTTTCATCTGAACATAAATAAGTGCAGGGCTCATTTTTGGCATTAAGAGCTGAAATTATAGGCTTAAAAACATTCCAATATTGTGCACCATCTGAGTAGAATACAATGCCTTGTGTTTTTTGTAAATTTTTCTTGCCCACTAAGCGATAAACAAAAGCTTTTGATTCATAAATTATACTCTTGATAAAGGATAAGCCAGTGGCAAAAAGGCTTACGATAATTGAAACTAGTAAACTACCAGTGCCTGGATCTATGTAGGCGTAAGCATAGTGTGGAAATGTAAAAAATGTTTCCAAGGTTATTAACAAAATTGATTTTATTTGTTTTTTCATTGGTTTTTCCTAAATTTTCAATAAAATATTAACTAAAATACTAACTATTACAAGTCCTTAAAAAGCTTTTAACATCATCTTTGTTTACGGGTGCAGAAAAGGTACTAGCCCTTTCTGGTGTAAACATTTCGCCTATAAATTTAATTGCCTGCTCTGCACTGCAATATTGGTTGAAGTACTTTACAAGTGCATATTGTTCTAAAAAATTAATGGCTTTTTTATATCGTCCAAGTGCCATAGGGTGCCAGGCATTATGCTTAGTAACGTGTTTTGCAATGGGTGCCAAAAGCAGGGAACATGCAAAGCCGTGAGGCATACCAAAGTGCAATGTAAGTGGGTAAGATATGGCATGAGCTATAGATGTTTGATTTTGACTTATGGCAAGCCCTGCTAGGCAAGCCGCTTCTTGTAAGGCTTGCCGGCTATTAATATTTTGTAAATCGTTCTTAATGCGCGGAAAATGTTCGCAAACAATATCAATGGCAGCTAAAGCACATGCTACGCTATATGAAGTTGCTTTGACATTCCACAAAGTTTCCATGGCGTGTGAAAAAGCATCCAAAGCACCAATGAGAGTTTCAGTATAGGGTAGGGAGAGGGTAAGTTCTGGATCAAGCAAAGCCGTATGTGCAAAAGCGTCTTCATCTTTAAGGGAGAATTTTTTTTGCAAGGTGGTGTCCCAAATGGTTGCAAATGGGGTAACTTCAGAGCCAGTCCCTGCTGTTGTTGGGATACAAAATAAAGGCAGTGGTTTTATTTTTATGGGATTATTTTTTCGCAACCATGCATCCAACGGATTTTCAGGAGCATTTTCTGCAAGGCCGTAGCAAAGGGCCTTTGCTGCATCCATGGCAGAACCACCACCAAGAGCTACTATAGCATCAAATGTGTTTGAGCTATTACGAAAATTTTTTATATCAGCATCTAAAATATCAAGGTCTGGGTTTGGCTTCACGGTATACACTCTTTCTTGCGCTTGGGTGTATTGCATGAGTTCTCTAGCGGTACCCCTTTTTACCATGCCCTCACTTGTTACAAATAGATATTTTTGATTAGAGTTTGGTAGGAGTTCTGCAATATCTTTTCTGCATCCTTTTCCCATATGAATGCGTACAGGGTTGTAATGCATCCAATTATTCATTGTTGCAAAAATTCCATGACTTGCTGTTTATTTTGTGCTGGAGTGGAAGTTGGTCTGCCAAGGTCTTTTCTAGCACCTTTCCATAAAGTAACTTCTAATAAATGTGGTCCATCATTTTGCTTAATATTTGCCCAAGCATTGGATATGTCTTCTAAACTTTGAGCTTGATAGTATTTTGCATAGCCGCAAGCGAGCGCAATGGAGCGAAAGTCTAATGTTCCAGCCACCGTGGGTGCGCCCCCTACTGATTCGTGACATTCATTATTGAGAAGGATATGTATAAAATTTTTGGGATGTTGCATTCCAATAGTAGTCATAGACCCCATATGCATAAGTAATGAACCATCACCGTCAAGACAAATAACTTCACGCTTACTATCAGCAAGTGCAATGCCAGTAGCGATGGATGCAGTGTGGCCCATGCCCCCAACAGTTAAAAAATCCTTTGTATCTTCTTGACGTTTTTTGCGCAGTTCAAAAAGCTCTCGTCCGGTTTTACCTGTGGTTGCCACAAAGCATTGATTAGATGAGCTTAAATCCAAGAGTGCATTTATGGCATCTTCTCGGTATAATGGTATATTTGAATTCGATTTTAAGGGAACTTGGTTGGTCTTGTTTTCTAATTTTGAAAGTGATTTTTTAGGTAATACAATGGCAGCTGGTCCGCCACATTCTAGCATTGTAGTCCAGATGGAAGATACAAGCTCTTGTGGGTCGCTATGTTCATCGCCTACTACATAAGGAATTTCCAGTAAATCTAACATGGGCAATGTAATTCGCCCCTGTTTTATGTGCTGTGGCTCATCCTTGGTGTCTGGCTTGCCACGCCAACCAATAATAAGTAGCATGGGTATGCCATAAACATCTGTATCTGCTAAAGAAGTAATGGGGTTGATTGCATTGCCAAGGCCAGAGTTTTGCATGTAGACAACTGCTGGTTTGCCCTTTGCTAAATAATGCCCCATAGCAAGACCAATGCAATTGCCCTCATTAGCTGCAATGATGTGCCCTTGCGAATCACAATTTTGCATAATACATGCTATAAAATCTTTAAGAGTGGAGTCTGGTACACCTGTAAAAAACTCTACTCCTTGCCCTTGTAACGATTGAAAAAATTTTCTTGTATCCATCTTACTAACGTGTCCCTGGCACAAGGTCTAAAATGTCTTTAATAGACATAATTTGTGGCTCAATTTCTTCAGATCTTTTGTGGGTCAAAATACTTTCTGCCACTTTACGCATGGCTGGGTATGCTCCCCTCAATAAGTGATTAGCATAAACTACAATATTGACACCATGAGTTGCGAGTTCTTCATCCGTTATTTGGCAATAGCTAGATGGAACAGCAATTAATGGTTTTTTGTTTGTAAACATTCTATAATGCTTGCAAAATTCAAAGATTTCAGAAGGTGATTTTTTTCTGGAATGGATCATAATTCCGTCAGCACCTGCATCAATATAAGCCTTTGCTCTGGCAACTGCATCTTCCATGCCTTTATCAAGAATTAAACTCTCAATACGAGCAATAATCATGAAATCATCGGAAATTTGAGCTTTTTTACCAATGCGAATCTTCTCACTAAAAGCCTCGATGCTGTCCTGAGTTTGTTCAACATCATTACCAAATAGCGAATTCTTCTTTAAACCCGTCTTGTCTTCAATAACAACTGCTGAAACTCCAAGCCTTTCCAGATTACGCACGGTAAAAACAAAATGTTCTGGTATACCACCCGTATCTCCATCAAATATAATGGGTTTTGTAGTAACTTCGATTATGTCTTCAAGAGTGCGCAACCGCAATGAAACGTCAACAGCCTCAATGTCAGGTTTAGCGCGCATGGTGGATTCCGTAAGGCTACTTCCCCACATGGCATCAAATTCGTATTTTTTGCCATCGTCATCATAAATATGTGTATATTCAACAATGCTGCCAGACAATCCGCTATGTGCTTCTAAAACTCGTACAAATGGTTTAACTTGCAAAAGGCGTTTGAGCATGGGGAGTCTGCGTTCTGGCAATACTCCATGCTCTTTAAGGATATTTTGAATTTTTGAGGATGAAATACCAGGAGTATAGTCAGGTTCTACAACCTTTCCACCCCATTCTGATAAAACATCAATGACTTGTTGGCGTGTTTTTTGTTGTACACCTTCTTTCCAATCGTTACCATGTACTACAAAATTTGGACGTAGCTCACGCAAATTGGCTGTGTAATCAAGTGTAGACTGTGGAACAACCTTGTGAACGTATTTTATGGCCTCAACCACTGCTAGTCTTTCACCATAAGTCATATATGGTAGACGCTTATAGGAGGCAATGGCTTCATCTGTTAATAAGCCAACAGTAACTTCACCTAGCTTAGCGGCGGTTTTTAGTATATTTAGATGACCTTGGTGAATAAGGTCAGCAGACATTCCAACATAAACTTTTGATTTACTCATCCAAGATGCCTCATTTCCAATTTACTTTGGTTTTTAATTTTAATAAATAACATACTATGGCTTTGGCTATATTGCCCAAAGACACATTTGTTATATTGATATTTGCAAAAACGAACTTGCAAAAGTGCAAGAGCCTACGCTTGAATTATTATTTATTTTCATAAAGTATCTTCAAAAAGTACTAGATAAATATCATGCAAATACTGCGATATTATCAGTGATGTGGAAGTTTAACAAAACTTTTCTTAAAGTCAATTAAATCTATAACTGTCTATAATGTAAATATTTTTGTGTTTGTTGCTGGCATGGCAAAATTAAATTTGAATACAAGCCATTCTACTATAGTGAAACATCGTGGCTTTCATGCAGTGCACTTACCTGAAGGCCACGGCGGCTGGGTATGCATCCAAGCTGTATTCTCTTTTAGATAGCTTAGAGCCTGCTTTATCTCGCTCTTTATGTGATCTTGAGCGGGCTCAA
>CAYJDL010000162.1:0-581 GCA_964368885.1 uncultured Desulfovibrionaceae bacterium
CTATGCCAACCTTCTGGATTTACAAGTTTATCGCTTAATTGCTCCACAGATGCCTTGGTCTCTTGCAAACCTATAATTTGCGCATCGCTATTTTCAAACCATTGCCAATCTTCTTTGGCAGAAATTGCCCTTAAACCATTGACATTCCAAGAAAGCATTTTAATTTCCATATCTTTACCTTACTTTAGCTTTTGCTAGGTAGTTTTGTGATTTGTCTTTGAAATTTATCATTTGAGATTTATCATTTGAGATTTATCTAAGGAAGATGAACAAACTTTGAGAGAGTATATACAGACATAACCGATGGGGCTATACATTGGCATTAATAATCTTTTATTTTCGAAATTACATTTAATTTACAATTGGCCTTCCCTTTACATTGTTCGACTATGTCTTTAAACTTTTTAGCAAAAATAAGTCCTACTTCAGATAAAAAATCAAGTAATGTTGTGAGCCAAAATCCATTATAAGGAATATCGGTGGTATTAATATTATTCTCGGCTTCTTCATAGGAAATAGTTTTCAATCGAGTTGAACCTATTGCATCAATGCTGAGAAAAATTCTTTGCTTAGGTAGTTCT
>CAYJDL010000162.1:591-4890 GCA_964368885.1 uncultured Desulfovibrionaceae bacterium
ATAATAGCAATCCAACCTTCAGCAACATTTAATGGAACTTGAAAATGTGTTGCAACATCAACCACTGACTGTGTAGGCAACTGTTTAACCTCACTTATAGGCATGAGAAAAGCACTTGCAAAAAGGTGAGCCTCAAATTCTGCCATGTCATCCTCACCGTGATAATGACTGTCTGCAGCACAAAAAAATTGCTTACCAAATTGAGAATGTAATACATAGTGACCTATCTCATGCGCAATTGAATATTTCTCTTGTAAGGGAAAAGTCATCATAGACACTTTAATAGTAAACTTTCCATTGGCGTTAACTTCTATCTGAGCTTTGTTTGGCGATATGGTTTGAGGTTCTACATAAGTAAGCTTTCCGTTTAATTCTTCTACAACGGATAAGATACAATCACCTGTGTGAAAATTAAGTTTTTTTGCTAATGCGCTAGCAACGTCAATAATCCAACGGGGAGACTTGCCACATGCTTTTTGTGGTTTGGGGGTGACTTGCATCAAGTTTCCTCTTATTATATCTTTATTTTTACATTGAAAGGCATAAGTCAAATGCCATATTAGTAATTGTTGTATCCGGCATCTCAAACACATCAGCATAATAACAGACCAACAGACCAACAGACCAACAGACCAACATGCTTTAGCGTGGTTAATATCTATAAAAACAATAACTTACAAACACACACTTTCTCTTTAAAAAGGAGAATCATTTTTATATTTGTAATTTTTTGATTATATATAGATATTCACGTTGAAAGTCAAGTAAATTATAGTGTAGTTTCCAAGTAAAAATCAGTGTACCCTTAAGGAAATACTGATTAAATCAATATCTTTTGAGGTGGGAAGGAACATTTTTGCTAAAACCCAAAAGTTTCCCAAAAAAAATAATTCAGAGTTTGCTTATCTATCTCCTGTTATTGTATTTACCCACAATAATACATCCACCACTTGGTCAATTAGCTCCGGCGGAATAAAATCAAACTCAACACAATTATCAGCTAAACTACGTGCTAAGTCAACATTTCTCATAATTGGGATATTTTCTTCCTCAGCAATTTCACGCATCTTTTGCGCAAACAGACCATAACCTATACCTGTAACCATGGGTATAGGCATTGTCTCATCTTCATAACGTATGGCAACGGCTATATGCGTTGGATTAACAACAAGCACACTTGCTTTTCGAGTTTCTTGTAAGGTAGTTTCGTTGGCTAATTCCATTTGCAACTGCCGCCTTTGAGATTTTATAATGGGGTCTCCTTCCATGTCTTTATGTTCACGTTTAACTTCATCTTTTGTCATCATAAGTTCTGTATTGTGCATTTTCAAAACAATCAAATAATCAACGGCTGCCGTAATGGCAAAAACAAGCACACATCTTAGTATAAGAGTAAAAAATAACTCAGAAAACACTTTAAACTGTATATATACACCTTGGGGAGCAGATTTTAATATGGGATCAATGAACTCTTGAACAGTATAAAAGGCAACTACACCAAGCACAATAACTTTTATAATTGTCTTAATAAGCTCAAAAAGACCTTTTCTAGAAAAAACCTTTTTAAACCAATTTTTGGGATTAAGTTTATTTAAAGAAGGCGTAGCTGCTTTCATGGAAAAAAGAAAACCAATTTGCATAAAATTACCAATAATTGCCCCTAGCATACTTGCAAAAACAATAGGCAAAACTATGTTAATAAGTGTATCTAATGCAACACTGGCAATGGAAATAATACCTTGCCTAAAAGGCATTTGTATAGTTTTGATGCTTGCATCATAAAGTTGCTCTAAATCATTTAATATAGTGGGCCATAAAAACATAATAACTATGCAAACAAAGAGCAAGCTCAAAGCAGGAGCAACATCAGGACTTTTAGCAACTTGCCCTTTTTGCCTTGCATCACGCTTCTTTTTGCTTGTAGCTTGTTCGGTTTTTTCACTCATATTTTTCAGTGTTTACTGTCTAAGGTTTACTTGTTATACCTAGTAATGCGTCAAATGTTTGCCTTATATGAATAATGTATGAATTTATTTCAGTAAACATCCCTTGTGCATATAATGCAAGAACAAAAAGAGCCAGAGCACTTTTTATGGGCATTGACAAGGAAAACACATTAAGCTGCTGAGCAAATCTATTCACAATTCCTAAGCAAAAATCTGATAAAAAGCAGATAATCAATATGGGTCCGGCAAATGAAACAACAATACCCATATATTCTCCAGCTTTATGAATAAGAAAATATAACATTTCTGAGGAAAGCAGTTGTGGAGTGAAGGCAAAAACAGGCCACACTCTATAGCTTTCATAAATAATATCTAATAGTGTAAAAAAAAATCCCGAAGAGAAAAAAAGCATGGCTACCGCTTGAAAAATCAAGGATGCATAGGGACTGAGCTTATCGCCGGAAAAAGGATCATTATTTTCAGCTTGAGATGCGCCACGCTGATTATCAATAAGAAAACCTACACTTTGTGCAATCCAAAATAATAAAGAAAAAATTAGCCCCAAAAGCATACCAAGGAACACTTCCTTAAGCAAGAGAAAAACCAGATGCAAATCAAGTTGGATTTGGCTGGGTGTTGTGTCTGAAAGTCCATAAATTATTGGCAAAAGCAATATTGCTGCCAAAGCCACAAGGCTTTGCTGGGGGATAAGATTTGTACCCATAACAGGCATAACTCTAAACATGACGACTAAACGCACAACATAACACAAAAAAAGTAGTAAGGGTTGAGCGATAAGGTCTAATTCCATCATCTAACTATATGTGGAAATGAATTAAAAATATTAGCAGAATAATTATAAATTTCGCCTCCAATCCAAGAAGCAATAAATATAATTGTAAACATAACAGTGACAAGTTTAACCCCAAAGCTTAGGGTTTGCTCTTGTATTTGAGTGACAGCTTGCAAAAAACTTACGAGCAAACCAGCCACCGAAGCCACAATAATGGGGGGCAGAGAAAGGGCTAAAATCAAAAAAAGACCATTCATGGTAAGCTCAAGTATCCCTATATTGTCCACGCTAAACTCCTTATAAATATGAAATAACAAGACCCTCTGTAAGTTTAGTCCAGCCGTCAAGTAAAACAAAGAGCAAGAGCTTAAAAGGCAGCGATATGGTCATAGGTGAAACCATCATCATTCCTAAAGCCAGCAAAATATTAGATATAATAATATCTATGACAATAAAAGGTAAATACAATAAAAAACCTATCTCAAAAGCTCGTGTTAACTCACTTACAGCAAAAGATGGCAAGAGGATAAAAAAACTATCCTGCGTAATTTTCTCAGCATTTTCAGGGCGCATGAGGCGATGAGAAATATTATAAAAAAATTCTATGCTCTCAGGGCGTGAATGCTTTTTCAAAAACGTTTTTAAGGGTGGAGAAATATGTTCAATTCCTTCACTTAATTCGGTAATAGTAGTGTTTTTAGAAAAATTTTCTTTCATAATAAGCTTTTGCGTGTCCATTCCCACATCTGCCATAATAAATACTGTAAAAATTATGGCAAGACCATTCAAAAGCATGGTGGGTGGCACTTGCTGCACCCCAAGCGCATTACGAATGAGCGAAAAAACAATAACAATTTTTAAATACGATGTAGCCACCATTAGTAAAAATGGTGCCAGCGATAGGGCTAAAAACCCAAAAACAAGTAAAAATGGATCATAACTTCCCATCAAAAGAACCTTTCATTTCTAACACTTGCACACCAATACGTCCTGCTACGTTCACAAGTTTACCAGTACCAACGCTTTGCCCATTAATAAAAATGTTAATCGGAGCCTGCGGATTACAATGGGTTACAAAAACTTCGCCTGCCTTAAGTCTTGCAAGCTTACCCACATTTAATTCTATGGGGTCCAGAGCAAAATCTATACGCAGAGGAATATTATCCACTATAGAATCAGAATTTAATTGCAGCTTGTCTTTTTCGTCAGCATTTGCAGTAGCTTGTGGAAAATATTGGTCAATATTGTCGTCTTGCATATAAAATCCTTCGTTGGCTGAGATGGTCAAAGTATTTTCACTTAACTTTGCATGCAAATATATATTTTTATTTATATAGCAATGTATATCTATTTCGAGAAAGTCACTTTGAGTTTTGTGCATACCTAGGATGCAGTCCATAACTTGAATATTTTTAATTTCTTTAAGCGGTAAAGTGAAGCTCTCCAAGATGGGCGTACATCTCACCGGAATTTCATGCATATTACGCAAAACAGGTTTTTCTTGCTGCCAAAATGCACAAATGTTTGTATACACATGCCCATCGTATGGAGCTTCTAAAA